>NZ_JBVHWW010000001.1:363170-562268 GCF_055563995.1 Streptomyces sp. NPDC029164
AGGAGCCCGAAAAAAAGAAGAAAACCAACACGCCCCCCCCCCCCCCCCCCCCCCCCCCCCCCCCCCCCCCCCCCCCCCCCCCACCACCACCCCCCCCCCCCCCCCCTCCGTACGCTGCCGGTGAATGAAGCGCCGGGGGCGGGGCAGCCGAGTCCGGGCGGGGCACCGATGCCCCCGCGTACGCCATCGAAGAGGGACGGGACGCAGGAAGACCTCGTCGTCCCCTGTCCGTCGGAGGAGTTGTTTTCGCGTGACCGAACATGTGTGGACCTACCGGTCGACCGCCGGCCACCTGGCCGGTGCCGATCTGACCGGGTACAAGGTCGAGGCGACCGACGGCGACATCGGCAAGGTGGACAAGCACTCCTACGAGGTCGGTGACGCCTACCTGGTCGTCGACACCGGCGTGTGGATCTTCGGCAAGGAGGTCCTGCTCCCGGCGAGCACCGTGATCCGCATCGATGCGGACGAGGAGAAGGTGTACGTCGACGGCACCAAGGAGCAGATCAAGAACGCCCCGGAATTCCACCGCGACAAGCACCTGGGCGACGTCGACTACCGCGAGGCGCTCGGCACGTACTACTACTCGGCCGGTGGCCCCCTCGGCCGCCGCCCGGTCTGACCCGGCGCCGAAATGGGCCCGAACTCGACGAGTTCGGGCCCATTTCCGTGACCGCCGTCCTGTTCGCATCCGAAGTTCGAGGGTAGACGCGGTCCGAGAGGCCGCGGCGGATCCAATTGCTCCGCCGAATTCCCAACATGAGAACGAGGGACATCATGATTCTCGTCGGACTGATTCTCCTGATCGTGGGATTCCTGACCGGAATTTCCATCCTGTGGACCCTCGGGGTCATCCTGCTCGTGGTGGGGGCGGTGCTGTGGATCCTGGGTTCGGTCGGGCACGCGGTCGGCGGCCGGCGCCATTACTGGTAACCGGTCCGGGTGGTCCGCGGACGGAGCCGCACGGCTCCGTCCGACACAGACAGCAGATCAACGGTCGGGATGAGGCGCAGTGGACACGACGGGAACGGTCGCCGGCGGCCCTCGGCGTGCGGGAGTACCGGTCACCGGCCAGCGCCGCCGGCTCGCCCTGCGCACCGTCCGGGGCGCGGTCGCCAAAGGCCGCGACTTCACGCGCCAGACCCTGCGGGACTGGGGCTGGGACCGCGGCGAGTGCGCCGAGGACGCCCTGCTCGTCGTGTCCGAGCTGGTGACCAACGCGGCCCTGCACGCGCGGGGTTGCCACGAACTGGTCCTGACCGCCGGTGAGACCCTGCGCATCGATGTGCTCGACGGCGCGAGGGCGCTGCCACGCCCCCGGGCCGTGTCCCGGCCGGGCGTCCCCGGCGGCCACGGCCTGCACATCGTGCAGCGGCTCTCCGACCGGTGGGGTTCCTACGCCCACGGCACCGGCAAGGTCGTCTGGGCGGAGATCGAGGCCTCCCGGCTGGCGGACCGTCAGCCGGGGCCGGGTACCTCCCCGTTCGCAGGGTAGGCGCGCCCGTATGACATGGAGTCGAGCGCGGCGCGGTGAGCAGGCGGAGGAAGCGGCCGTACCGGTCTCCGGGGGGCGGCGCCGGCCGGCGCACCCGGCCGTCCGGGCACTGGCCATGGTGGCGGCCTTCGCAGGCACCGTCGCGTTCAGCGTGGTCCTGGGCCGGCTGACGCTGGAACCGTCCGCCGCCTCGGCGGCCCTCGTGCACAGCAACGTCCACCCCGGCCGTTCGATCAACGCCTACCTGGACGGGACGTCGACGATCGAGGCGGTGCGCCAGCTGGGTGGGAACCTCCTGCTGGGCGTGCCCTTCGGCGTGCTCCTGCCCGTCCTGCTGCCCCCGGCCCGGGGGCTGTTGCGGGTCGCCGCCGTGACGCTCTGCCTGATGACCCTGGTGGAGCTCACCCAGGGAGCCCTCGTCACCGGCCGCGTCTTCGACATCGACGACGTCATCCTCAACACGGCCGGAGCGCTCCTCGGGTACCTGCTGATCGGCCGCCGGCTGGGCCGGGCCGTGCACCCGCGCCGCAGGCACTGGTGGCACCGCCTGCCCCACGCCCGCCTGCCCCGCCCCCGCCTGCCCCGCCGCCGTCCGCCCGGCCGTCGGACGTCAACGAAGCCTCGTGACACCTGACTTGTGACTCATGAGTACTGCACACCCCATCGGTGACAGCGGTGACTGTCGCCACGTCCGCCGGGCGTGACACCTTCGGTCTGCCACCGACCGAGGGAGCAGGTGTGAACAAGGGGTACGCAGCCTTCTGCGACACGGACCGCTGGTTCTACGACGCGCCGTACCGGCGGGCCGGTGAGAACTACGCGGCGGCCGACGCCCCCGTCCCCGCGGGGTGGCGCTCGCACCGCAGCGGCGACTGGTACGCCCTGCGCCCCGTCGACGCCGAACTGCCCTCGCAGGGCTGGAAGATCCACGTATCGGCCACGCTCGACAACGCCGAGTCGCTCCTGACGAAGGTGTACGAGTACTGCACCGCCCGGGGCATCGCCTTCAAGTTCATACCGAGCCGCTACCTGCTGCACCTGCGCAACGCCAAGTACGCCGACCGCGCCGCGAGCGGGAAGTTCATCACGGTCTACCCGGCCGACGAGGGGCAGTGCCACCGGATCGCGGAGGACCTCGACGCCGCGCTGGCGGGGGCGGCGGGCCCGTACATCCTCAGCGACCTGCGGTGGGGCGCCGGACCGGTGCACCTGCGCTACGGCAGCTTCACCCTGCGGCACTGCTACGACGAGCACGGCGAACTGGTCCCGGCGATCGAGGCCCCCGACGGCCGGCTCGTACCGGACCCGCGCGGGCCGGCCTTCCAGCCGCCCGAGTGGCTCGAACTGCCCGACTTCCTGGAGCCGCACCTCGCGGTGCGCTCCGCGGTCACCCTGACCGACATCCCCTTCACGGTGGAGCGGGCGCTGCACTTCTCCAACGGCGGCGGTGTCTACGTCGGAAAGGACAGCCGCACCGGCGAGTCCGTGGTCCTCAAGGAAGCCCGGCCGTACGCGGGCCTCGCGGCCGACGGCGCCGACGCCGTGACCCGGCTGCACCGCGAACGGGCCGCGCTGGAACGGCTGGCGGGCCTGGACTGCGTCCCCGCGGTCCGCGGCACGTTCACGGTCGGCGACCACCACTTCCTGGTGCTGGAACACCTCGCCGGAAAACCGCTCAACACCTACTTCGCCCGACGCCACCCCCTGATCGAGGCGGATCCCGACCCGGCGGAGCTCGCCTCGTACACCGAGTGGGCCCTCACGATCCACCGGCGGGTCACCGAGGCCGTCGACGCCGTGCACGCCCGCGGCGTGGTCTTCAACGACCTCCACCTCTTCAACATCATGGTCGCGGAGGACGAGAGCGGCGAACCCACCGTCGCGCTCCTGGACTTCGAAGCCGCCGCGCACGTCGACGAGGGACTGCGGCAGACCGTGGCCAACCCCGCCTTCGTCGCCCCGGCCGAGCGGCGCGGGTTCTCCGTGGACCGCTACGCCCTCGCCTGCCTGCGGCTCGCCCTGTTCCTCCCGCTGACCAGCCTGCTCGTCCTGGACCGGGCCAAGGCCGCGCATCTGGCCGCCGTCGCCGCCGAGCAGTTCCCCGTACCGCGGCGGTTCCTCGACGAGGCCGTCGAGGAGATCCTGTCCGGCGTCCCGCAGGGCGCGCCGGGCGGACGACTGCCCGCACCGGCCGGACCGTACCTTCCCGTCGAGCCGGGGCAATGGCCCGCCACCCGTACGTCGATGACCGCGGCGCTGCGGGCGAGTGCCACCCCGGACCGCGAGGACCGCCTCGTCCCGGGCGACATCGCCCAGTTCGCGGCCGCCGGCGGAGGCGTCGGCTTCGGCTACGGGATCGCCGGAGTCCTCCACGCCCTCGCCGAGACCGGTGCCGGCCCCTGGCCCGAGGCCGAGGAATGGCTGCTCGACCAGACCGCGGAACCCGCCTCCGGCACCCCGCTCGGCTTCTACGACGGTCTGGCCGGCACGGCCTGGACCCTGCACCGGCTCGGACACCACGACCGCGCCCTCGCCCTCGCCGGCCTGCTGCTGGACCAGCCCTGGGAGAGCGCGGGCGCCGACCTGCACAGCGGGCTGGCCGGCATCGGCCTGGCCCTGGACGCGCTCGGCACCGCCACCGGCGAGAGCGGGCTGCACACCGCCGCCCTGCGCTGCGCCGAACTGATCGTCCGGCCGGAGCGGCGGTCCCGGCGCGCGGGGCTCCTGTACGGCAACTCCGGCACCGCCCTGCTCCTCGTGCGGCTGTACGAGCGCACCGGCGACAAGGAACTGCTGATCCAGGCCGCCGAAGCGCTCCACCGCGACCTCGACCGCTGCGTCACCAGCGCGTTCGGCACCCTCCAGGTGAACGAGGGCTGGCGCACGATGCCGTACCTCGGCGAGGGCAGCGTCGGCATCGGCATGGTGCTCGACGACTGGCTGGAGCACGGCCCGGACGAGCGCTTCGAACAGGCCCGGCGAGAGATCGTACGGGCGGCGCAGGCGACCTTCTACGCCCAGCCCGGGCTGCTGCGCGGCGCCGCCGGGATGGTCCTGCACCTGGCCCGGACGACCACACCCGGCCCGGGCACCGGGCCCGGAGCCGTCGCCCGCCAGATCGACGCACTGGCCCGGCACGCCGTGCCGTACCAGGGGCATCTGGCCTTCCCCGGCGAGCAGATGATGCGGCTGTCCATGGACCTCGCCACGGGCACGGCCGGCGCTCTCCTCGCCCTCGGCAGCGCCGCGCCCGGCGGGCGCGCGCACCTGCCGTTCCTCCCGCCGCTGCGCGAGCGCGCGGCGGCCCCCAAGCCGGTCCCGTCCGGGGCCGTGACCCATCGCACCACCTCAGAGAAGAAGAGGAACCTGACATGACGCTTCTTGACCTGCAGTCGATGGAGACCCCGAAGGAAGAGACCACCGAGGCGATGGGCGGTGGCGGTGGCGGCGGCAGCCGCGCCAGCCTGCTGCTCTGCGGCGACAGCAGCCTGAGCCTCACGACCTGTCACTGACCCAGGTCACCTCGGGGCCGGGGGGGTTGCCGCCCGGGCCCGCACCACATCTCTGGAGGCATCCGCCGATGAGCCCTCCCGACGCGGCGACCGACGCGGCGACTGACGCAGCGGCCGAGGCGGTGCCCGACGTGCTGCCCTACACGGCGCGGGAGCCGGCCGTGGGACGCACCGCCGACCGGGCGCTCGTGGCAGCGGCCCGGCACAGTGGTGGGCGCACCGCCGCCGTCCTCGGATGCGCCGTGACGGCCGCCGCGGCGGCACTCGCCGAGCCCGCCGTCCTCGGCCACACCCTCGACCTGCTGCTCCGCCGCGACCCGTCGGGCCCCGCCTGGACGCTGCTGTGCGCCGCGGTCATCGTGGCCGAGGTGGCACTGGACGCCGTCGCCGCACGGCTGACCGGCGAGGTGGACGGCCGTTCCACCGCCCGGCTGCGCCGGCTCGGGCTCGCCGGACTGCTGCGGACGGCCCCGCACCACGCGGCCCGCCACGCGCCAGGCGAGACCGCCGCGCGGCTGACCGCGCACGCCGCCGAGGCCGGGAAGGTCCCGGCCGCCGTCGCGCACGCCTCCGCCGCACTGCTGCCGCCGCTCGGCGCGGTGGTCGCCCTCTTCCTCATCGACCTGTGGACGGCGCTCGCCTTCCTCACGGGCGTGCCGCTGCTGGTGCTCCTGCTGCGGGCCTTCACCCGCGACACGCGTACCAGCATCGCCCGCTACCAGCAGGTCCAGCTCGCGACCGCGGGCCGTCTCGTCGAGGCGCTGGCCGGAGCGCGCACGATCGCAGCCGCCGGTACCGCCGACCGCGAACGCGCCCGGATCCTCGCGCGGTTGCCCGAACTCGGCGCCGAGGGCAGGCGCATGTGGCA
The DNA here is from genome assembly GCF_055563995.1 of Streptomyces sp. NPDC029164. Lineage (NCBI taxonomy): Bacteria > Bacillati > Actinomycetota > Actinomycetes > Kitasatosporales > Streptomycetaceae > Streptomyces > Streptomyces sp. NPDC029164. The sequence goes on from NZ_JBVHWW010000001.1 coordinate 369,046, forward strand.
CGTCTACGGCGGCACCACGGCCCGGTCCGCGGCCCTCATGCCGATGCTCCTGTACGCGGTCCTCGCCGTCGGCGGCATCCGCCTGTCGGCCGGGGCCATCGGGGTCGGCGAACTCCTCGCCGTCCTGCGGTACGCCGGCCTCGCGGCCGGTATCGGCGCCGTGACGGGCGGCCTGGCGGCCGTGGTCCGCGGCCGGGCCGCCGCCCGCCGGACCGCCGACCTGCTGACACTGCCCGTACTCGGCCACGGCCGGGCGGAGCTGCCGGACGGCGGCCCCGGCACCCTGGAACTGCGCGGGGTGCGGGTCGTACGGGGAGGGACGACGGTCCTGCACGACATCAGCCTGGTGGTCCCCGGAGGCTCCACGGTGGCGGTGGTGGGCAGGTCGGGCGCCGGCAAGACGGTGTTCGCCGCCGTGGCCGGCCGGCTCACCGACCCCGACGCGGGCGAGGTGCTGCTGGACGGCGTACCCCTGCGGGAGCTGACCGCCGAAGCGCTGCGCCGCGAGGTCGGGCACGCCTTCGACCGGCCCGTGCTCCTCGGGGACACGGTCGGCGGGGCGATCGGGTTCGGCGCCGGTCCGGCCCCGGACCCCGAAGCGGTGCGCGCCGCGGCCCGTGCCGCGGGCGCCGACCCGTTCGTACGGCGCCTGCCCCACGGGTACGGCACCCGCCTCGCCGACGCCCCCCTGTCCGGTGGTGAGGTCCAACGCCTGGGCCTGGCCCGGGCGTTCTGCCACGCGGGCCGGCTCCTCGTGCTGGACGACGCCACCTCCAGCCTCGACACCGTCACCGCCCGGGAGGTAGAGCGGGCGCTCGCCCACCGGGTCCGGCCCGGCACCCGGATCGTGGTCGCGCACCGCCTCTCGTCCGCGGTCCGCGCCGACCTCGTCGTATGGCTGGAGGAGGGACGGATGCGGGCGGCCGGCACCCACGCCGAACTGTGGGGGGAGGAACCCGCCTACCGGGCGGTGTTCGCGGCGGACGGGCAAGCGGCGACCGAAGCGGAGACGGGGCCCGTATCCGAAGCGGTGTCGGAGGCGGCGCGGTGACCGGAGGCGACGGAGCGGCCGGCGGGGCCGGAGGGGCCGGCGGCGAGGGCGAGGCCTGGCGCCGGGTGGCCCCCGAGGGCCGGCGGTTCCTGCACGGCCGCAAGGGTGCCGCGGGACGGCTGGCGGCCTGGTCGCTGCTGGAGTCCGCGCACACCTTCCTCGGCGGCTACGGCGTGGCCCGCGCCCTCGACGACGGCTTCCTGGCCGGCCGCACCGCCACCGGTCTCGCCTGGCTGGCCGCGGCCGGAGCCGGAGCCCTGCTCGGCGGGTTCGCACTGCGCGGTGTGTTCGCCGGACTCGCCGACCTCGTGGAGCCGCTGCGGGACGGCCTGGTCCGGCGGGCGGTGCGGCAGTCACTGGACCGCGCCGTCGCCGACCCGGTGCGCGCCCCCGACACGGGCGCGGTGTCCCGGCTGACCCAGCAGACGGAGATGGCCCGGGACTCCTTCGCCGGGCTGGTCCTGACGGTGCGTTCGTTCGCGTTCACCGCCGTGGGCGTCCTCGCGGGCATGGCAGCCCTGGACCCGGTGCTCCTGCTGGTCGTAGTGCCCCCACTGCTGCTGGGCGTGGCCGCCTTCCTGGCCACCCTGCGCCCCATGGCGTCCGCGCAACGCCGCTCCCTGGACACCGACGAGGCGCTGGCGGACCGGGTGGGAGCACTGGGGGAGGGCCTGCGGGACGTCGTCGCCTGCGGTGCACAGGAGGCGGCACGAGCCCGCGTGGAGCCGCTGATCGCCGCCCAGGAGCGGCTGGCGCGGACCCTCGCGCGCTGGGCGGCGGTGCGCACCCTGGCCCTGGCCACGGCGGGCCGGCTGCCGGTGATCGCGCTCCTCGCCGCCACGCCCTGGCTGCTCGGGCGCGGGATCACCGCCGGTACGCTGGCCGGCGGCCTCACGTACGTGGTGCAGGCACTGCTGCCCGCCCTCAACTCGCTGATGACCGCGCTGGGTTCCGCCGGCACCCGGCTGGTGGTGGTCCTCGAACGCTTCTGTGATCCGCCGCCGGGGGAGCCGGACGGCCGCCGCGCGACCAAGCCGCCCGCGCTCGTCCACACCGGCCGGCAGACCACCGCCGCGGCCGAGCTCCGGGACGTCACCTTCGCCTACGGACCCGGCGCCGCCCCCGTACTCGACGCCCTCGACCTGGTGGTGCGGCCGGGGGAGCACCTCGCCGTGGTCGGGCCGAGCGGCATCGGCAAGTCCACGCTCACCGCGCTGCTCGCCGGAACGCTCTCACCCGACGCGGGGACGGTCCTCGTCGCCGGCGCGGCCGCCCGCAGGGACCCGGCCGCCACGGGACCGGACCCGCGGCGGACCCTGCTGCCGCAGCAGGCCTACGTCTTCACCGGCACCGTGCGGGAGAACCTCACCCACCTGTCCCCGCACCCGGGTGCCCCCGGGGCCGGGGACGCCCCGGTGCGGCGCGCCATCAGCGCCCTGGGGCTGGAGGACCTGGTGGAGCGGCTGGGCGGCCTCGACGCCGAGGTGTCCCCCCGGCTGCTGTCCCGAGGGGAGTGCCAGCACCTCGCGCTCGCCGCCGCCTACCTCTCGCCGGCCCCGCTGCTGCTGCTCGACGAGGCCACCTGCCACCTGGACCCGCGTACGGAGGAACGTGCGGAACGGGCCCTCGCGGCGCGCCCGGGCACCCTCGTCGTCGTGGCCCACCGGGTCTCGTCCGCGGCCCGCGCCGACCGGGTCCTCGTCCTCGACGGGACCCGGGCCGTGTGCGGTACGCACGCGGAACTCCCGGCCAGGTCGCCGCTGTACCGCGATCTGGTGGGCGGGTGGAACGGGACCGACGGGTGACGCGGCCGGCCGGCACCGCCGGGCGGCCCTGAACGCACCCGTCCGCGGCGGCCGCGGGTCACACCCAGCCGGCCCGCCGGGAGATGCGGATCGCGTCGATGAGATTGCGCGCGCCGGTCTTGCGGGTCGCCGCGGCCATGTAGTTGCGTACCGTTCCGCTCGCCAGGTGCAGTGTGCGGGCTATCTCGGCGATGGAATCGCCCTCCGCGGCCCGGGCCAGCACGCTGAGTTCCCGCGGGCTCAGCGGTACGGGGTCGGCCTCCATGAAGGCGGAGGCCAGCGAGGCGTCGATGAACCGTTCCCCCGCGGCGACCTTCCGGACCGCCCGGACGAGCCGTCCCGGCGAGCCGTCCTTGTCGACGTAGCCGAGGGCCTCGGCCCGGAACGCCCGGTGCAGCGAACCCGGCGCACCGGTCGACGCGAGGACCAGGACCGGCGACGGGGACGCGAGGACCTGTCGGTCCGCGCGCCCGTCGTCGGACAGGACGGCCGTGGTCCCCGGACAGTCGAGGTCGACGACCGTCACGTCTGGTCGTAAGGACTCGGCCTGGCGCACCGCTGTCCTCCAGCCCGCCGACGTGACCTCGAAGCGCCCTTCCGATCTCAGCAGGGCGGCCAGTGCCGACCTGACCAGGCTGACGCTGTGCAGGACGAGGACCTTCGTCATCAGTGCTCTCCTCGGTAGACGAACCAACGGCACCACGGGTGCCCCCGATCAGGGGTGATGGAACGTCACTGCGGGGGGCTTGCAGGGGCGTACGGACAACTTGGCCGAGATACCCGGGGAATCCGCCTCCCTTAGGCGGGTAACCCCCTTGATGACAAGGCCGGTACCGCCCTGCCCGCCCCGCTGTCCGGGATCACACCTCGCCGCGCCACGCTCCCGTCGCGACCCCGCGCGACTCGATGAACAGCTTGAACCGCTTCAGGTCGCCCATCACCTGACGCTTGACGAAGCCGAGCTTGTCGGCGGCCGTCTCGGCCAGACCGTCGGGCACCCAGTTCATGTGCAGGACGACCTTGGTGGTGGTGGCGTCGATCGGCTGGAAGACGACCAGCCCGGCCTGGCGGGCCTCCCCGTCGACCGTCATCCACGCGACGCGCCGGTCCGGGAGCTGCTCGGTGATCTGCGCGTCGAACTCGCGCTGCACACCGTTCACGTTCGTCACCCAGTGGGTGAGCGTGTCCGTGCGCTGGTCGACGCGTTCGACCCCCTCCATGAAGGCGGGGAACTCCTCGAACTGCGTCCACTGGTTGTAGGCAGTGCGTACGGGGACGTTGACCTCTACGTACTCCTCGACGTGCGACATGTGCACCTCTTCCGTGTGGTCGGCCCCGCACCCTGGGGTGCGGGTCGTCCGTCAGGACGTCTTGCGGCGCGGCTACCCGGCCCGGAGCGGAAAACGCCGCGGCCGGCGCGGGATTCAGCCGTACACCACCGTCACCTCGTGGAAGCCGAGGGAGCGCAGCAGGCCCTCCGGCATCGACGTCGTGTTCTGCTCGGCGCGCTCGACGAGACCGCTGTCGCGGGCCGCTTCGTCGATGTGCTGCGCGGCCGGCTTCTGCACGGCCTGCTCGCCGGCGGGGTTGTCGGAGAACAGATCGCCGATGCGGTCCAGCAGGCCCCGCTGCTGGGACACCGCGTACGAGCGGTCGGGGTCGAGGGCCGCGGTGCCGAGCACCGCGTGCGGCAGCCGGATCGAGGCCTTGGTGCGGTCGCCGTTCACCGTGACGCTCCGCTCGTCCAGCGCGCCCAGGTCGACGTAGCCGCCGACGGTGCCGGCGCCCACGTACGGGTGCGGGTCCCGCGGATCGCGTCCGGCAGCAGCGCCGCGTCCTTCTCCAGGTCGACGACGACCTGGAAGGTGCCGACGGCCGCCCCGTAACGGTCCATGCCACGGGCGCCACGAGCCGCCCGGCCGTGCCGAAGAGGTTTCCATGCACCCCGGATGCCCCGTGGACGCGGGGTCAGCGGTGGCGGGCGAGGGTGTGGACGAGGACGATCAGCGCGAAGCCGATGACGAGCAGGTGCACCCAGGCGGGCCCGGGCGCCGGGGTGAGGGACAGGGGGGTGAGCTGATGGGAGGTCATGACGCGCGTTTGCCCGCGGCGGCCCGATTCACGCTCCGGGCACCGAGCCGGGTACCGAGCCGGCGGGCGGTCCGGCCAGGCGGGACTGGCGGGACAGGCGGGACTGGCGGACACGCGGGTCGGGCGGGTCAGGCGGGACCGGAGGTCAGCGCTCCGTGGGCCTGCCGGAGACCAGCCGGGCGGCCTCGATCTCGGCCCAGACGGTCTTGCCGTCCGCGTGCGCCTGCGCGCCCCAGCGGTCGGACAGCCGCTCCACGATGTGCAGCCCGTGGCCGCCCGGGAGGCCGCGCTGCGGGGCCGGGTTGGGGTAGGGCAGCGTCGTCGTGCCGTCGCACACCTCGATCCGCAGGCACTCCCCGGCCGTCAGCACGAGCTCATGACAACCGCCGGCGTGGAGCGAGGCGTTGGTCAGCAGCTCGGACACGAGGAGCAGGGTGTCCTCGGAGGTCTCGGTCCCGTCCCAGCCCCAGTCCCGCAGGGCCTGGCGCGTGAAGTCGCGGCCCTTGGCCACGGAGCCGCGGACGCCCGTCAGGGCAAGCCGACGGCGCTGCCCCCGGACGGGAACGGCGGCGCTCACGGTATCGCCCGTTTCCGGACCGATGGTCTCCACTGTGGTCTTTCACCCCCACGTCGACTCTTGGACTCTGCTCTCGGAACGTGCCCGTGACAGTCTAGGGGACCGCCGCTCTCAGAGCGTCGCCATGTGCAGCCGCAGCGTGAAGCCGCTCTCCGTGGCACGGACCTCGACCAGATCGCAGAGCTGGTGGATCATCCACAGTCCGCGGCCTCCCTCGGCCGACGCCAGGGAAGGGCGCCGGCGCCCGGCCAGGGGGTCGGCCAGGCGGCCGCCGTCGTGGATCTCGGCGACGACTCCCGCTCCGGCTCCGCCTCCCGCTCCGGCGGTGGTCCACAGCCGCAGGGTGCCCTTCCCGCCTCCGTGGGAGAGGGAGTTGGCCGCCGCCTCGCTGATGGCCAGGACGAGGTCACCGCGCCGCGCCGGGGTCAGGGCCGTGGCGCGCGCCCAGTTCTCGGCGTGCTCGCGCACCTCGGCCAGCCCTCCGGGGGCGTAGTCGAGCCGGGACACGTCGCCGTCGTGCTCGGGCAGCGGGAGATCGCAGTCCGCGCCGACCCTGGAGGCGTCGGTGTAGGCCGGGCTCGGCAGGTCCCGGCCCTCCTCGATCAGCGTCGGGTGCGTGCGCCGGGCGTCGGCCACCACCGAGGGCGCCAGCCCCCGTACGTCGTACGGGCACAGGATGGTGGCCGGCCGGCCGGCGAAGGCCGTGTTGATGAGGGCCTCGTGGCGGGTGGCCTCCAGCACCTCCGCGGGGGAGCGGCCGGGCCAGATCGGCTCGCCGACGATCCGGGCCGCCCGGCCCGCGTGCCGGTCGGCGAAGTCCTGCAGGGACGCCAGGATGCGGCCGGGATTGCGGCCCAGCTCCGTCATGTCCGTCCAGGCGATCTCGGTCCCGCTCGTGTCGAGGCTCTCGCGCAGGGCGTCCAGGCGCGGGCCCGGCACGGCGACGAGGACCGGCTCGCCGGCCGACAGCGCGGCCCGTACGAAACCGCCCACGCCCGTGAGGTACTCGCCGAGATCCCGGTAGAACAGGGCGGGGTGGACGAAGGCCCCGGACCCGTCGGGCGCAGGAACAGTGATCATGCTGCGACCTCCAGCGCGGCGCATTCGTCCGGGAACATCTCCACTACCTTGCGCAGCGAGTATGGCGGGTCGTGGAGCAGCAGGCGCCGCCCCTGCCCGTTGAGGGCGGCCGACGCCTGCACCAGGGCGGCGACCGCGACGGGGTCGAGGAAGCCCACGGCGGAGAGATCGAGGTGGACGACGGGGCCGGGGATCCCGGTCACGACGCCGAGCGCCGCGGACAGGGCCTGCCGGGTGTCGAGGTCGCAGCTGCCGCTGAGGCGTGCGCCGGGGCGGCCCGGCAGCGGCAGGGCGCTCAGCGGGGCCGCCGGGCCCGTTCCCGCACCCGTTCCGGTCCGCAGGGAGGTCATGGCCCGCCCCTACACCGTGAGCATGCCGGCGCGCAGGCGGGCCAGGGTCCGGGACAGGATGCGGGAGACCTGCATCTGCGAGACGCCCAGTTCGGCGCCGATCTCGGCCTGGGTCTTCTCCTCGCCGAAGCGCATCCGCAGGATCCGCCGGTCGCGTTCGTCCAGTTGCTCCAGCAGGGGCGCGAGGGTGTGGAACTCCTCGAAGAGCTCCATGGCCGGGTCCACCTCACCGAGGCGTTCCGCCAGCGGCCGCGTCGACGGGCTCGTCGTGGACGGTGCGTCGCTCTCCGCGCCGGCCGAGTCGAGGGATCCGCTCGTGTAGCCGTTCGCGGCGACCAGCCCGTCGATGACCTCGTCCTCGGACAGCTTCAGGTGCCGGGCGACCTCCTTGACCGTCGGCGCCCGGCCCAGGTCGTCGGTCAGGGTCTCCTGGGCCTTGGCGAGTTCCATGCGCAGTTCCTGCAGGCGCCGCGGGACGTGCACGGCCCAGGTGGTGTCGCGGAAGTAGCGCTTGATCTCACCGGTGATGTACGGGAGGGCGAGGGTGGAGAACTCGACCTCGCGCTCCAGGTCGTAGCGGTCGATGGCCTTGATCAGGCCTATGGTCCCCACCTGGATGATGTCGTCCATGTCGAGACCGCCGCCGGCCGCCCGGGACCGGAACCGTCGTGCGGCGAACTGCACGAGGGAGAGATTCATCTCGATCAGGGTGTTGCGCGTGTACTGGTACTCGCGCGTCCCCTCCTCCAGCGTGCGCAGCCTCCCGAAGAAGAGCCGCGACAGTTCGCGTGCGTCGGCGGGCGCCATCTCGCGGGCGTTCTCGACGTGGAACAGGTCCTCGTCCTGCGTTGGCGCTCCCGCGGTCCCTCGGTCACAAGCAGGGACGTGCGCCTCTGTTGCACGAATGGGGCCTACTGCGGTGGACGAGCGAGACATGGTGGCCGCTCCCTCCCGATTGACTGACGGCTGCCCGGGCCCTTCTGCCCCGACTTCGCGTTTCCACACACCTCGGTGACATTGCTTTACCTGACGGGCCGGCCCGTGCGGCCGAAGGAGCGCCGACGCGGACGGGGGCGGCCGCGTCGGCGCGATGAGCAGGCATACTCCCTGAGGACGACGTAGAGACGTACAGGCGGCGATCCGGGGAGGCGGACATGACCGGAGCAAGGGACGCGCACCAGCAGGGTGTGGTCGGGGAGACCTACCCGGCGGGGACCGGTTGGGTGGTGGCGGCCCACGGGGAGCTCGACCAGGACACACTGGCCCCGCTGGAGGAGGCCCTCGCCGCCGCCGCGGACCGGTACCCGCTGGTGGTGCTGGACGCCGGCGCCATCACCTTCGGAGACTCCTCCTTCCTGAACCTGCTGCTGCGTCTGCACCACCTCACCGCCCTGCGCATCGCCGCCCCCGGCGAGCAGTTGCGCCGGCTGTTCGCCGTGACCGGCGCCGATACCGTGCTCTCCCTGCACGCGAGCGTCGAGGACGCCCTGGGGGCGTGAGCCCGGCGGGCCGGCGCACGGGCGGGCCGGCGCACGGGCGGGCCGGCGCACGGGCGGGCTGCCGATGGTGCGCCCCGGATCCGGATGCGCTGCCTCCGGTGTGATCGACTGGGGTTCGCCGTCCCTTCGGTGGCGTTAGCCTTCACCCGACCGGTGCCCGGGTGTCGGTGCGGGTGAGATCGAGAGTGAGGTTGGCGGATGGCCGAGCGGGCGGGCACGGATTCACTGAACGGGATGCCGCCGTTGCCGGGTGAGGGCGGGATCGGCGAGTCGGAGCTGCGGCAGCTGCTGGCCGGGCTGACCGCCGTACGCGACGGGGACTTCCGCACGCGGCTGCCCGACACGGCGGACGGGCTGCTCGGGGAGATCGCCACCGTCTTCAACGGGATGGCCGACCAACTGTCGCTGTTCACCTCCGAGGTGACCCGGGTGGCCCGCGAGGTGGGCACCGAGGGGACCCTGGGCGGCCAGGCCGATGTGCCGGGCGTCGGGGGCGCCTGGCTGGACCTCACGGATTCGGTCAACTTCATGGCCGGAAACCTCACGGCCCAGGTGCGCTCGATCGCCCAGGTCGCGACCGCCGTGGCCAAGGGCGACCTCTCGCAGAAGATCAACGTCACGGCCCGCGGGGAGATCCTGGAGCTGAAGGAGACCATCAACACGATGGTCGACCAGCTCTCCGGGTTCGCCGGGGAGGTCACGCGCGTGGCCCGCGAGGTCGGCACCGAGGGCCGGCTCGGCGGCCAGGCGGACGTCATGGGCGTCTCCGGGACGTGGAAGGACCTGACGGAATCGGTCAACGTCATGGCCGACAACCTCACCGCCCAGGTGCGCTCGATCGCCGAGGTCACCACCGCCGTGGCCCAGGGCGACCTGACGCAGAAGATCCGGGTGGACGCGCGCGGGGAGATCCTGGAGCTGAAGGAGACCATCAACACGATGGTCGACCAGCTGTCCGCCTTCGCCGACGAGGTCACGCGGGTGGCCCGCGACGTCGGGACCGAGGGCAACCTCGGCGGCCAGGCCACGGTCCGGGGGGTCTCCGGCACCTGGAAGGACCTCACCGACAACGTCAACGTCATGGCGTCCAACCTGACCGGCCAGGTGCGGTCGATCGCCCAGGTCGCCACCGCCGTGGCCCGCGGAGACCTCTCGCAGAAGATCGTGGTGGAGGCGAAGGGCGAGGTCGCCGCGCTGGCCGGCGTCATCAACACGATGGTCGACACGCTGTCCGCCTTCGCCGACGAGGTGACGCGGGTGGCCCGCGAGGTCGGCACCGAGGGCCGGCTCGGCGGCCAGGCGCACGTTCCCCATGTGGCGGGGACCTGGAAGGACCTCACCGACAACGTCAACTCCATGGCGAACAACCTCACGGGCCAGGTCCGCAACATCGCCCTCGTCACGACCGCCGTCGCCAACGGCGACCTGTCCAAGAAGATCGACGTGGACGCCCGCGGCGAGATCCTGGAGCTGAAGACGACCATCAACACGATGGTCGACCAGCTGTCCGCCTTCGCCGCCGAGGTCACCCGGGTCGCCCGCGAGGTCGGCAGCGAGGGCCGGCTCGGCGGCCAGGCCGAGGTCGAGGGCGTCTCCGGTACCTGGAAGCGCCTGACCGAGAACGTCAACGAGCTGGCCGGCAACCTGACCCGGCAGGTCCGGGCCATCGCCGAGGTCGCCAGCGCGGTCGCCGAGGGCGACCTGACGCGCTCGATCACGGTCGACGCCTCGGGCGAGGTCGCCGAACTCAAGGACAACATCAACTCCATGGTCGGTTCGCTGCGCGAGAGCACCCGGGCCAACCAGGAGCAGGACTGGCTCAAGTCCAACCTGGCCCGCATCTCCGGCCTGATGCAGGGCCACCGGGGTCTCGCCGCCGTCGCCGAACTCGTCATGGACGAACTGACGCCGCTCGTCGCCGCCCAGTACGGCGCCTTCTACCTCGCCGAGGACGGTCCCGGCGGCACCGTGCTCACCCTCGTCGGCTCCTACGGACGCTCCGCGGACGCCGAGGAGCGCGTCACGTTCGCCCTCGGCGAGTCCCTCGTCGGGCAGGCGGCCCGCAGCCACCGGATCATCGCCACCGACCAGGTCCCCGGCGGCTACGTCATCTCCTCCGGGCTTGGCCACACCACTCCCGGCAGCCTGATCATCCTCCCGATCGTGGTGGACGAGCAGGTCCTCGGAGTGATCGAACTCGCCTCCTTCACCGCCTTCACCCCCGTCCACCGCGACTTCCTGGCCCAGCTGATGGAGACCATCGGCGCCAACGTCAACACGATCGTCGCCAACGCCCGGACCGACGAGCTCCTCGGCGAGTCCCAGCGGCTCGCCGGCGAGCTGCGGGCCCGCTCGGAGGAACTCCAGGTCCAGCAGGAGGAACTCCAGCGTTCCAACGCCGAGCTGGAGGAGAAGGCCGCCCTCCTCGCCAGCCAGAACAGTGACATCGAGGCCAAGAACCTGGAGATCGAGCAGGCTCGGCAGGAACTGGAGACCCGCGCCCAGCAGTTGTCGCTGGCCTCCACCTACAAATCCGACTTCCTGGCCAACATGAGCCACGAGCTGCGCACCCCGCTCAACAGCCTCCTCATCCTCGCCCAGCTCCTCGCCCAGAACCCCGCCCGCAACCTCACCCCCAAGCAGGTCGAGTACGCGGGCATCATCCACTCGGCCGGCTCGGACCTGCTCCAGCTGATCAACGACATCCTCGACCTGTCCAAGGTCGAGGCGGGGAAGATGGACATCAACCCGGAGCGGGTCGACCTGCCCCAGCTGCTGGAGTACGTCGACGCCACCTTCCGGCCGATGACCACCCAGAAGAGCCTCGACTTCACCGTCACCACCGCCCCGGACGCCCCGGACGACCTGCTCACCGACGACTCGCGACTGCGCCAGATCCTGCGCAACCTGCTGTCCAACGCCGTCAAGTTCACCGAGCGCGGCGGCGTCGAGCTCCGCATCGAACCGGCGGCGGCCTCCGAGATGCCCGCCGGGCTTCCCCGGCGCGGGCCCATGCTGGCCTTCCGGGTACGGGACACGGGCATCGGCATCCCCGCGCAGCAGCTGGAGTCCGTCTTCGGGGCCTTCCAGCAGGCCGACGGCACCACCAGCCGCAAGTACGGGGGCACCGGCCTCGGGCTCTCCATCAGCCGTGAGATCGCCCAGCTGCTCGGCGGGGCCGTCACCGCGGAGAGCACACCCGGCCAGGGCAGCACCTTCACCCTCTTCCTGCCGGTCAGCCGCGCGGACTACGAGGACGCCCCCGATCCCGACGCCCCCGCGGAGCCCTCGTACGCGTACGCGTCCGGGCAGGCCGGTCCGGGCCGTCCCGGCACCCCCGTGCTCCCGGCGCAGCGGCGGGCCCGCCGCCTGCTCGTCATCGAGGAGCGGCCGGGCGGGCTGCTCTCCCTGGTCGCCGAGAGCGCCGGCCGGGACTTCGCGCCCCGCCATCAGGCGACGCGCGAGCACGCCGGCATCCACGTGGTCAGTGTCACGAGCTCACGGGAGGCCGCCGCCGCCCTGGCGTCCGACTCCTTCCACTGCGTCGTCCTGGAACTGGACATGCCCGACGGCGAGGCACTGCGCTTCCTCGACGCGCTCGACGGGGATCCGGCCCTCTCCTCGCTCCCCGTCCTCGCCCACAACAACCCGAGGGGCAGGACCGGTCAGGAGGAGGCCCTGCGGGAGCGGCCCGCGGCCCGCCACGTGGAAGTGCTGTCCAGCCTCGACGAGTTGCGGGAACGCATCGCGCTCCACCTGTCCGCCGAACAGCCGGGGGACGTGCTGCCCCTCGTACAGGGCGACACCCTGCGGCAGCAGGCGGTCGGCGTCCTCGACGGCGACCTGGCCGGGCGCACCGTCCTCGTCGTCGACGACGACGCGCGCAACCTCTTCGCCCTCAGCGGGGTCCTGGAACTCCACGGCATGCGCGTGGTCCACGCCGAGGACGGCCGCAAGGGCATCGACGCCCTCACCCACCACGCGGGCGTCGACCTCATCCTCATGGACGTGATGATGCCCGAGATGGACGGTTACGCCGCCACCGCCGAGATCCGGCGGATGCCGGCGTACGCGGGCCTGCCCATCATCGCGGTCACCGCCAAGGCGATGCCCGGAGACCGGGAGAAGAGCCTCGCCGCCGGCGCCAGCGACTACGTGACCAAGCCGGTGGACGCCGACGACCTCATCGGCCGCGTCCGGTACTGGCTCACGCGATGACCGGGGACACGCAGCGGCACAACGGCGCGCTCCCGCGGCCGACGCCGGTCGGCGACCAGCCGGCCGGCGCCCCCCCGCACCAGGCCGCGACCCCGATGGGACGGCTCGTCGCCACCGTGGAACGGTTGCGCCGGGAGGTCCTGGAGGCACAAGCCGCCGCCGACGGCCGCGCCTTGGTCGAGCTGGCCAAGGGCATCCTGATCGGGCAGCTGCACTGCACGCCGGCCGCGGCCGCGCGCCAGCTCGACCTGCTGTGCCGGGAGAGCGGGACGTCCCCGCTCGAACTCGCCGCCGACATCGTCAACCAGGCGTCCCGCGACCACGTCAGCGAGATCGCCGCCGCGTTCGTCGAGCGCGCCGGGACGGACGAGGACCCGACCGAGCCGTACTCCACGGTGTCGGTCCGGCTGCGCACCGCCGAGAGCGGCATGCTGGCGGCCGACGCCGACACCCAGGCGGTGGCCGAGTCCCTCCTGACGAACGCCCTGAGCCCGCTGGGCGCGGTCGCCGTCGCCGTGTGGACCGCGGTGCCCGACGGCTCGCTGGCCCTCGCCGGCCACGCCGGTTTCCCGCCCAGGGAGGCCGTCCGCTGGCGCCACGTCCCCCCGGGCGTCTCCACCGTCGCCCGCCTCGCGCTGCGCGAGCGCCGCCTGGTCACCCTCGCCCGCCTCAAGCGCGAGGGGCTGCCCTCCATCGGGCACCTGCACTGGCCCGACGGCGGCCGGATGGCCGTACCTACGGGGACGGGCGGACGGATCCACGGCGTCCTGGAGATCTGCTGGCCGCAGCCCCTGGCGCCCCAGCCGCCGCGGATCGAGCGCCAGGTCGAGGCCCTCGCCGAGCTGTGCGCCCGGACCATGGACGCCTCGCCCCCGCACGAGCCCGCGGCCACCGAAGGGGTGCTCCCGGACGTCGCGGAGCTCATCGACCTCGCCGAAGGCCTGCAGGACCCCGCCGTGGTGCTCACCCCGGTCCTCGACGCCGAGGGCCGGCTCGGCGACTTCCGGATCCGGCACGCCGGCAGCCGGTTCGTCGACCCGGTGGGACGGCCGCGCGGCGACATCAACGGTGCGCTGCTGCTGGAGGCCTACCCGATGGCCGCCGGCGACAGCGGGCTGTTCGACATCATCGAGCGCGTGCACGCGACGGGGGAGCCGTTCAGAGCCGAACGCATGAGCCTGACCGCGCTCGTCGACCAGATCCCGCTCACCTCGGTCGCGGACATCAGCGTCAGCCGGCACGGTTCCGCCGTCCTGCTGATCTGGCGGATCGAGGACGAGCGGGCCCGGCTGGCCAACCTCCTCCAGCACGCCCAGCGCCTGGGCCGCATCGGCGGTTTCGAGGAGAACCTCGCCACCGGGGAGACCACCTGGAACGCGCAGCTCTACGCCCTGCACGGACTCCCCGCCACCGCGCCCCCGGTCCGGCTGCGGGAACTGCCCGGGCACGCCCATCCGGACGACTCCGCCGCCCTCGACCGCTTCCTGCGGGCGGTGCTCCGCCACCGCCGTCCCTCCTCCGTCAACTTCCGCCTCCAGAGGTCCGACGGGATCACCCGCCACATCCGGGTCGTCGCCGAGCCCGTACTCGACGCGGACCAGCGGCTGCACGCCGTACGCGGCGCCTACCAGGACATCTCCGCCCAGCACTGGACCGAGGTCGCGCTGGCCGCGACCAGGGACCAGCTCGCCCACAGCGAGGCGGAGTCCGCGGAACGCAACCGGCTGGCCCTCCAGCTCCAGCACGCCATCATGCCGCCCACGCCACCGGCCATCGAGGCGCCGGGCCTGAGGGTCGCCGTCCGCTACCGGCCGGCGGAGACCGAGTCGCTCGTCGGCGGCGACTGGTACGACACCGTGGTCCTGCCCTCCGGACTGATCATGCTGTCCGTCGGTGACGTCGCGGGCCACGGCATCGAGGCGGCCACCGGCATGGTCGTGCTGCGCAACGCCCTGCGCGGCCTCGCCGTCACCGGCGCGGGCCCCGCCCAGCTGCTGTCCTGGCTCAACACGGTCACCCACCACCTGGCCAAGCACGTGACGGCCACCGCCGTCTGCGGGCTCTTCGACCCGAGCACCCGGGTGATGCGCTGGGCGCGTGCGGGCCACCTGCCGCCCGTACTCCTGCGCGGGGGCGAGGCCGACGCGTTCCCGCTGATCGAAGGCCTGCTCCTCGGGGCGCTGCCGGACGTCACGTACGTGGAGCGGGAGGTGCAGCTCGAACCGGACGACACCCTGCTGATGTTCACGGACGGCCTGGTGGAACGGCGGGACTGCTCGGTCCAGGACTCACTGGGCCATCTGGTGCAGGCGGCGGCCGCCGGAGCCGGGGATCTGGACGGGCGGCTGGACCGGCTGCTCGCCGAGAGCCGGTCCGACACGGACGACGACACGTGCGTGATCGGCATCCAGGTCGGCTGAGGGCCGCCGCCGCCCACCGTCAGGTGCCGGTGCCGGGCCGTCGGTCCGCCACCCGCACGGCGCCGCCGGTCAGGCGATCGCCCGGGCGCGCAGGGCGCGGGCCGGGTCCTGACCGCCGCCGGTCGCCAGCACGCGGACCTCGCCCCCGCTGCTGATCTCCGCCCGGAGGATGCCGGTGGCGTCCTCGTAGACGGGGTGGCCGCCCGGCCCCGTCGCATCGGTGCGGGTCATGCGGACCACGTCCTCCCCGGGCCGGTCCGTGGCCGCGAAGACCACTTCGTAGGCTTCCGCCTGCCGGTCCTCGTGCGGGGCTCCAGTTTCGTGGCCTGTTGTGCTCATGGCGGACCCTCCTGCCGTGGGCGTGCGCCCGGGGTGGCTGCCCCCCACCAGCCACGCTAAGCCTCGCCCGCTGCTCTGTCCTCACCGGGCGACGCGGCGGCCCCGGCGGGGGACACCGGCCCGCCGGGCGCTGCCGGCCCGGTCAGGGGGCCGGCGAGGTAGGCCAGCAGCCCGGCGATCTCGCGGCCGGCCTCCGCCGGGTGGCGGAAGCGCGCGCCGGGGGCGATCGCGTAGCGGTTGCGCCGGCCGTCCCGGGTCCGTGTGAGATATCCGTCTGCCTCGAGGTCCGTGACGATCGTCTGCACGGTGCGCTCGGTGAGGTCACAGATCGCCGCGAGGTCGCGCAGCCGGACCCCCGGGTCGCGCGCGATCGCGATCAGCACCCGGGCGTGGTTCGTCAGGAAGGTCCAGTGGTTCCGACGGGAACCGGTGTGCTCGTTCTCCACGCGGCCATCCTTGGACGGCGACCCGCGAAAAGCAAATCCCGAAATGAATTTCCGGTATGACTTGACGTGTGTCCGTGGCCCCGGCAGGGTGCAGGTGAGCGGAAGCGGACTTCCGCATGACCCGAGCAGTCGCGCAACGCGCCGCAAGCACCCGTGCCCAAGGAGCGACGACGATGACCCCCATGGCCACGGCCGAGGCCACGAGCCCGGCCACGCCCCCGACGACGGCCCCTACCGCCACCGGCGGGGCCGGATCCGTCCCTGCCCTCAGCGGGCTGCCCTCCGTGCCCCGCCCGCGGGAAGTGCCGACCGGCGACGCCCGGCAGCTGACCCGGCTGTTCTTCGAACGGCTGCGGAGCCTCGAAGAGGGCACCCGCGAGTACCAGTACGTGCGCAACACGATCATCGAGATGAACATCTCCCTCGTGCACTTCGTCGCCCGACCGTTCCGCGACCGCCCCGGCGGCCCCGAGAACGAGGACGTCGTGCAGGTCGGCGTCATCGGCCTGATCAAGGCCATCGACCGTTACGACCCCGAGCGCAACACGCAGTTCGCCACGCTCGCCGTGCCGTACATCACCGGCGAGATCAAGCGCCACTTCCGGGACACCACGTGGGCCGTGCGCGTGCCGCGCCGGCTGCAGGAACTGCGCGTGGAGCTGGCGAAGGCCACGGAGGCGCTGACCTCCGAGTCGGAGCACCCGCCCACCCCGGCGGAGCTCGCCGCGCACCTGGGCCTGACCGAGGACGAGGTCCGCCAGGGCCTGGTCGCGGCCAACGGCTACTCCACCCAGTCCATCGACGCGCCCCAGCAGCACACCGCCGGCAGCGCGCAGGGGCCCGCGGCCGGGCAGGCTCCGCGCAGCCTCGCCGAGACCCTGGGCGACATCGACCCCGCCCTGGAGGCGGTCGAGGACCGGCACGCGCTGGCGCCCCTGCTCGCCGACCTGGACGAACGTTCCACCCGCATCCTCCAGCTGCGCTTCGGCGAGGAGCTGACCCAGGCGGAGATCGGCGCGGAGCTCGGTCTCTCCCAGATGCAGGTCTCCCGCCTGCTCTCGCGCACACTGGGCAGCCTGCGCGAGGAGCTGCTGCACGACTGAGCCGCCGGTCGCACGGCGGGCCCGGCCGCCGGCTCACCAGGTCGCGTACAGGGCCTGCGGCGAGCGGTGGATCAGCGTGGGCCGCATCCGCGGTCGCGGACGGTCCTCGTCGAGCCGCAGCTCCGGCAGCCGGCGCGTGAACAGATCCAGTGTCAGACGGAGTTGCTCGCGCGCCAGCTGGGAACCGGGGCAGCCGTGGGCTCCGTGCCCGAACGCGAGGTGGTGGCGGTTCCCGGGCCGGGTGATGTCGAACTCCGCGGGCCGCTCGTACCGCTCCTCGTCGCGGTTGGCCGCACCGTACGCCACCAGCACGGTGGCCCCCGCCGGGAGTTCCGTCCCGGCGAGGGTCACCGGCCGCGTCGTGACCCGCCGGAAGGCCTGGATGGCGGTGTCGTGGCGGGCGGCCTCCTCCACCGCCGCCGGGACGAGCGACGGATCGGCGCGGAGCATCCGCCACTGCCGCCGGTCACCGAGCAAGTGCAGCAGCGTGGTGCCGATGAGGGCGCTCGTGGTGAGGAATCCGGCGATCAGCAGGTTCTGCAGACTCGTCACCAGTTCGTGGCGCTGTTCGAGGGTGAGCTCGGCGTCGCCGGGGGCGAGGGCCGCCACCATGGTGGAACACATGTCGTCCCGGGGCTTCGCGCGCCGGTCGCGGACGTACCCGTCCAGCAGGTGCTGGAGCGCCACCACGTCCTCGGCGGCAGCCGCCTGCTCCTGCGGCGACAGCGGCCGGAACAGCAGTTCCTCGGCCCGGTAGCCGCCGTGCACGGCGGCGGGCACGTCGGCCGGGTCCAGCCCGATCAGCCGCCCGACCACCATCCCGGGCAACCGCCGCGCGTACGCCTCCACCAGCTCCGCCGACCCGTCCGCCGCGAAGCCGTCCACCAACTCGCTCGTGCACGCGCGGATGTACGGCACCAGCGCCGCCACCCGGGCGGCGGACAGCCCCCGGTTCAGCGGGGTCCGGTGGCGCCGGTGGGCGGCGCCGTCCGAGGACACGACGGTCGGCCGGGGGCCGAAGCCCCGGGGCAGGACACCGAGCGCCGCCTCCGACAGCGCGACGTCCGGCAGCAGGGAGTTGGCCGAGGAGAAGTCCTCGGCGCGCAGCAGCACTTCCCGTACGTCCCGGTCGCGCGCCACCAGCCACGCGGCGAACTCGGGTACGTACGTCAGCCCTGCGGCCCGGCGGGCGCGGTCGTAGAGCGGGTACGGGTCGCGGTACAGCTCGTCACGCCGCGCCTGGTCGTCGTACGACGTCACGGGGACCTCCGGATCACGCTCGGGCCTGGCAGAGGCCATCGCCGTGGGCGACGGCCTTCGGTGCGCCGGGTCATCCTGCCCGAAGCCCGCCCGGGCCGGTAGGCCGCCCGTCCGGCGCCCGTCCGGCGCCCTTCCCCTGTCAGGAACGCGCCGCGGAGAGGCGGTGCTCGTGGACGCGCAGGTGCAGGGCGGCGAGGTCCAGCAGGGGAGTGGCCACCCCCAACGCGCGGGCGCGGACGGTGAGATCGGTCAGCACGTGGTCGGCCTCCGTCGGCGCCCCGGCCACGAGGTCGCGGTAGAGGGAGGGGGTGAGGGGGGAGCCGGAGGCCGTGACGGTCGAGGTGGTGAAGGCGCGTTCGGACTCCGGCACCGGGTGGCCGGCGGCCTCGGCCACCGCTGCCGCCTCGGCGAGCAGGGACGGCCCCAGGGCCGTGCCGCCCGGGACGGCGTTGACCTCACCGACCGTGCCGCGCATCAGGCAGGTCAGGGCCACCAGCGTGGAGATGAAGACCCACTTGTGCCACATGGCCGCGACGATGTCCCCGGTCTCCGGCGAGTCGATGCCCGCGTCGGCCAGGGCGGTACGGATCCGCTCCACACGGGCCGAGGGCCGGGCGTCGGTCTCACCGGTCAGGATGACCGCGGGCGGGGCCATGCGCAGGATGTCGCCCTCCGCGCTCAGGGTGGTGACCACTTTCGCGACCCCGCCGAGGACGGCTCCGGCCCCGAGGCGCGCGGTGAGCGCGTCGAGGTGGGCGACCCCGTTGAGCAGCGGCACGACGGCGGTGTCCGGGCCGACGGCGGGCTCGATGTCCGCCAGGGCCGTGTGCAGGGCGGTCGCCTTCACCGAGAGCAGGACCAGGTCGTACGGCCCGCCCGGGGCGTCGGCCGTCACCAGCCTCGGTGTCAGGTGGAGTTTCTCCCCCTGGCCTTCGACGCGCAGTCCGCGCGCCCGGAGGGCCTTCGCGCGGGCCGGCCGGACCAGGAAGGAGACGTCCTGGCCCGCCGCGGCGAGGCGGGCGCCGAAGAAGCCGCCGACGGCGCCCGCGCCGACCGTGAGGATCTTCATGAGGAGTGCCTTTCGTGCGTTCCGGTCAGGCCGGGTTCCGGACGGTCCGCGGGAAGCGGCCGCTCGTGTACGGGAGTCTGCGGGGAGCGCGGTCCGTACCGGGACACCGCGACGCCGGCGAGGCAGAGCAGGCCGCCGAGCAGGGACAGCCAGGCGGGTACCTCGCCCAGGAAGGCCCAGCTCAGCAGGACGACGATGGCCGGTACGGCGTAGGTCGTCGCGCCCAGCTTGCCCGCGGGCATGCGGGCCAGGGCGTAGGTCCAGGTGGTGAAGGCGAGGGCGGTGGGCACCACGCCCAGGTAAAGCATGTTCAGGGTGGCCGACAGGGGCGCGTGCGGTAGTTCCGAGGCCAGTTGCCCCGCGAACGGCAGGCAGACCACCGCTCCCGTCAGGCAGCTGAAGGCGGTGATCTGCAGGGGTGTTCCGTAGGAGAGCGCGGGCTTCTGCGCGACGACCCCCGAAGCGTAGGCCACGGCCGCGAGCAGGCACAGGACGACGCCGAGCACCGAGGTCGAGCCGCCCTCACCGGACGACATGGACAGGCCGACAACCACCGCTCCGGCGAAGGAGACGCCCATGCCCGCGAGCAGCCGCGGGGGCAGCGCCTCGCCGAGGAGGCGGGCCGCGAGGAGGGCCATGAGGATGGGCCCGGTGTTCACGAGCAGGGACGCCGTTCCCGCGTCGACCAGACGTTCACCCCAGTTCAGCGCGACCGTGTAGCCGCCGAACCAGACCAGGCCCGACACCAGGATTCCGCGCCGGGCCTCGCGGGGCGGCAGCCCCTGGCGGCGGACCAGGAGCAGGACGGCGAGCACCAGCGAGGCGGCCAGCAACCTGCCGAGGGCCAGCGCCCCGGGGGAGTAGGCGGCGCCCGCGCTGCGGATGGAGACGAAGGCGGAGGCCCAGGCGAACACCGTGAAGGAGACGGCGCCGATCGTGAGCACGGGGGGCGGGATTCGACCCGAGCGGAACGTCATACATGCACCCTACGACCGCAACATTTCGCTGTCGACCGAAATATTGCTCTGGATCCTGATCCGAATCCTGATCCGGATGCTGACGCGGGTCAGCTCCACGCGTCCGGAGTGAGCCCCAGCAGCTCGCCGAAGGCCCGCTCCCCGGCCCGGGTCACGTCCAGGGCCCGGCCGCCGCCGGCCGGCCGCACCACCCATTCCTCGCCCAACGCGTGCGCGCACAGCCGCGCCCCGGCGATCCCGCCCAGGTGGCGGCGGCGCTCGGTCCAGTCCAGGCAGGAACTCGCCAGCGGCCTGCGCCCCTCGTGGGCGAGGCCGATGCCCGCCTCCGCCCACCAGGACCGGCCCTCGTCCGTCAGCTCGAAGACGCCCTCCGTGCGCAGCAGTCCGCGCCGCTCCATCGCGTCGGTCACCGCCATGCCGAACCGGCCGGCGAAGTGGTCATAGCAGGTACGGGCGCGGGCCAGCGGGTCCGGTGCGGAGACCACGGGGACCGCGTGCGCCGCGTCCCGGTCCGGGATCGCGTACGAGGCGAGCTGGTCGACGAGGCGGGCGGTCGCGGCGTCCGCGATGCGCACGTAACTGTGCCGGCCCTGCCGCTCGGTGACACACAGGCCCGCGTCGAGCAGCCGGGACAGATGGCCGCTGACGGTGGACGGCGCGACCGCGGTCATCCGGGCCAGCTCGCCCGCGGTCCAGGCCCGCCCCTCCAGCAGCGTCATGCAGATGGCGGCCCGTGTCTCGTCGGCCAGGGCCGAGGCGAAGGCGGCGAGACGGG
Source organism: Streptomyces sp. NPDC029164 (assembly GCF_055563995.1). Taxonomy (NCBI): domain Bacteria; kingdom Bacillati; phylum Actinomycetota; class Actinomycetes; order Kitasatosporales; family Streptomycetaceae; genus Streptomyces; species Streptomyces sp. NPDC029164. Next base: position 390,106 of record NZ_JBVHWW010000001.1, read on the forward strand.
CGGCGGGCGCCGGCTCGTCCGCCGGCGTTCCGGCATGCGAGGTGTTCATGCGTCCCAGGATGCCCCATGATTTCGGCAGACAGCGAACCATTCCCCCTGTAGGGGGACCGGTGGGGGTCCTCTGTCGTGAGGGGTGCTTCCCGGGCCACACTGATGACCTCGGGGCAGGACGCTCCGTCACGAGGAGGGTGGTGGGGAGTTGTCGCGTGGATCTGCCGAGCAGCCCGCTCCGGTCGTACGCCCCGCGGTCTGGGAGACGTACGGACCGGCCGATCTCAGCGCGGTGCCGGTGTTCGCCGGCGGGTTCATCAACTTCGGTTTCTGGCAGTCCGTCGATCTCGAACGGCCGCTGTCGCAGGGTGACCGCATCCGGAGCGAGCAGGACCTCTACCGGCACGTGCTCGACGCCGCGGCCCCGGCGGGCGGCAAGGCCGTGGAGATCGGCTGCGGTCTCGGCCTCGGCTGCGCCCTCGCCCTCGACGAGTACGGGCCCGCCGCGATGACCGGCGTGGACATCCACCCCCAGCAGCTCCAGCGGGCCCGGAAGGCGAACGCCGCGCACCTCGAAGCGCAGCCGCACCGGCTGCGCTTCGTCCTCGGGGCGGCGGAGAGCCTGCCGCTCGGCGACGCGGAGTTCGACTCGCTCATCAGCGTCGAGGCGGCCCAGCACTTCCCGGACCTGTCCGCCTTCGCCCAGGAGGCGGCGCGGGTCCTGCGCCCGGGCGGGCGGGTGGCGGTCGCCAGCTTCTTCACCGTCGACGGCGCGCCCTCGCACGCCGAGCGGCTCGCGGGACTCCTCGACTCGTTCGCCAGCGGCCTGGACATCGCCCGGCCCGTCACCCGGCTCGCCGAGGCCCTCGGCGAGGCCGGATTCGCCGACGTCGAGGTCGCCTCGATCGGAGCGCAGGTCTGGCCCGGCTGGGACCGGTGGCTCGCCCGCCTCTGGAAACCCGGCACCTGGCCCCGGAACTTCCTGGCCGCCTGGGAGCAGCAGATCCTGGACTACTACCTGGTCACGGCCACCCGCCCGTAGTCTCGTTTCGAGGTGGTGAAGCGCGGCTGGGCGTCCTTGAGCACGTCGTTGTCGGCGGATGTTCCGCAACCGGTCAGGAGCAGTCCGCTGACAGAGACCGATGACAGAGACCGAAGCTCCCCAGGCCAGCGGGCGGAGGCTGATGTGCTGAGGCACGGGCGTGTCCCCACGTACATAACGGCTGGTGGATGCGAGGACTGTGTGTGCGGGGTGAGCGGCGGCGAAATTCGTTCGTCGTCCCGTTCCGGCCGCCCGTAGCATCCGCCCGTGACCGAGAACGAGTTGGACGACGCGCCCGTGACAGCCGACCGCGTGCTGTGCTGGCGGGGCAGGACGGTCGGGTTCGCACCGCTCGATGCCGAGGACGCCGAGGTGATGCACGCCTGGCGGTCCGACCCCGTGGCCGCCTTCGAGATCGGCTTCTGGCCGCGCTCCCTCACCTCGGTCCGTGAACGTCTGGAGCGGGACCGGGACGAACACGACCGGGACGACTTCCTGATCCTGCTCCCGGACGGCACGCCGATCGGCCACATCGCCCTGGTCGACCAGGACATGGCCGACGGCACGGCGGAGATCCACCTGGTGATGGACCCGCGGCACCGGGGGCGTGGCCTCGGCGCCGACGCCGTGGACGCACTGACCGATCTCGCCTTCGGTGAACTGCCCATGCAGCGCGTCCAGGCCGTCACCCACACCGGCAACACGGCCGCGCTGAACGTCCTGGCCAAGGCGGGGTTCGTCCAGGAGGGCGTGCGGCGCTCGGCCTGTCTGCACCGGGGGCGCCGCCTCGACGTCGCCGTCCTCTCCCTGCTCCGTGCGGAGTGGGAGGCGCTCGCGCGCCCACGCTCCTGGGAGCTCTGACCGGCTTCGCCCGCCCGGCAGGAGCGTGGTTTGATGACCGCACCGGGCGGGACCACCTCCGGGCGCCGACCCCACAACGGGCGGCGGTGCGCAGCGGCATGACAGAGGATCCACCATGGTACGTGAGCAGGGGCGGCGGCGCAGGCCGCTGCTGATCGGCGGTGCCGCGGTGGCGGCGGCCGGGCTGGCCTTCGGCCTGTACTGGTTCGAGCCCTGGAAGCTGTGGGTGGAGGAGTCGGTCAGCGAGGCCGCCCCTTCCGTCTCGGCCGCCCCGAACCCCGGCGCGTCGGCGAACCCGTCCGCCGCGCCGCGGACGGTGGCCGAGGGCAGCCTGATCAGCCACGAGCACGCCACCACAGGCACCGTCAAGCTCCTCCGCCTCGCCGACGGCTCCCACGTCCTGCGCGTGGAGGACCTGGACACGAGCAACGGTCCCGACCTGAGGGTCTGGCTGACCGACGCGCCCGTCATCGAGGGCGTCGACGGCTGGCGCGTCTTCGACGACGGCAAGCACGTCAGCCTCGGCGCCCTCAAGGGCAACAAGGGAGACCAGAATTACCCCGTTCCGGCCGGGGTGAACCCGGCCGACTACACCAGCCTCGCCATCTGGTGCGACCGCTTCGACGTCTCCTTCGGCGCGGCCACCCTCAAGCCGGTCTAGTTCGCGCAAGCCGGTCTAGTTCGCGTCCGGCCTACGCGAACGGAGGTCGTCCCGCTGGATGCGGTGGGCGAGGGCGCGCCGCATCGAGGCCGACGCGGTGGCGGCGGCGGTGGCGGCGGCCTTCGGCGGGACGTCGAGGCCGCGGCTGATCTCGTCGTACGCGCTCCGGTAGCCGGCGGGCAGCTCGGCCCGGTGCAGCAGCAGGTCCCCTTCGACCAGGCGGCGCAGCGCGTCGACGTTCCCGGGCGTGAAGCGCTTCCTCCCCCGGGCGAGGGCGTCGACGAGCCGGGCACAGCGGGCGGTGTCGCCGAACGCCTCGGAGATCTCCTCCGCGAGGCCCCACAGACGCCCTTCGAGCCAGGGCGTGTCGTACTGGTCGAGGGCGAGCCCCATCGGCGTCGGCGGCCCGTCCGTCCTGTGCTTCGCCGCCTGCTTGGACACGGCGGGCTGGCTCATGTCGGCGAGCCGCGCGATCCGGTCCTGGGTCCAGCCCCATCCGGCCAGCACACGGATCATCTCGGTGCGCAGCTGCCGCATCTCCTCTCCGGCGCGGATGACCTCGTTCATGCCGGCGAACATCCGCCCGGCCTGCTCCTCGGTCAGTGCCCCGGGGTGGTGGCGCGTGTCCTCTTCCCCTGTCATGCCTCGGTTATACACCGGTGCGCCATCTCGCCATAACCAGGTTGTACAACCTGGTTATGGGTGGCAGGATCCGGGACATGCCCACCTTCTCCGCTCCCGACGGAACCCAGCTCTCCTACCGTGTGACCGGCGACGGCGAACCGCTCGTCTGCCTTCCCGGGGGTCCCTCGGACTCCCGCTACCTCGGCGACCTCGGCGGCCTGTCCGCGCACCGCCGGCTCATCACCCTGGACCTTCGCGGCACCGGCCGGTCCGCGGTTCCCGAGGACCCCGCCTCCTACCGCTGCGACCGCCTGGTCGGCGACGTCGAGGCCCTGCGCGCACACCTCGGGCTCTCCCGGATCGACCTGCTGGCCCACTCGGGCGGCGCGAACCTCGCGGCGCGGTACGCCGCCCGCCACCCGGAGAGGGTCGCCAGGCTCGCCCTGATCGGCCCCGGAGTCCGGGCCGTCGGCATCGCCGTCACCGGGGAGACGCGCCGCGAGCTCGCGCTGCTCCGGAGCGACGAGCCGTGGTTCCCGGCCGCATTCGCCGCTCTGGAGGCGATCGCGGACGGCACCGGCAGCGACTGGGAGGCCGTCGCGCCCTTCTTCTGCGGCCGCTGGGACGCCGAGGCGCAGCGGCACCACGCGGCCGGCCGGCCCACCAACGGCGAGGCCGTCGCCCTCTTCGCCGCCGAGGGCGCCTTCGATCCGGAGGCCACCCGCGCCGCGCTCGCCGTCTTCGAGGCCCCCGTACTGCTGCTCGCCGGGGAGTACGACCTGAACAGCCCACCCCGGGCGGTGACCGAGTTCGCGGAGCTGTTCCCCGACGCCACCCTCGTCGTACAGCCCGGAGCGGGTCACTACCCGTGGCTCGACGACGCCGCCCGTTGCGTGGCGACGACCACGGCATTCCTGGACCGGAGAGCGGCCCCCGCTCACGACCCGATGGTCACCACCCGGGCCCACTCCGGCGGTGTGTCCGGCACGTAGTCCGGATTCTCCTCGTCCCATTGGTCCGTCCGCCCGCGGGGGAAGAGCCCCACCACCGTCCGGCACGGCGGCCGGCTGTCCGGCCAGGGCGTCTGGCCGTCGGTCAGCACCACGATCGCGTCCGGCCGCGGCCCCGTCCGGAGCGCCTTGGTGAAACCCTCCCGCAGGTTCGTGCCCCCACCGCCCAGCAGCGGGATGCCCTCGCCGCGGCACAGCGGGTGCACGATCCGGGCCGCCGCGTCACACGGCACCACGGTGACCAGGTCGCGCCGGCCGCCCACCGCGCGGGAGATCGAGGCGACCTCCAGGAGCGCACTGCCCAGTTCGGCGTCACTGACCGACGCCGAGGTGTCGATGACCACCGAGACCCGGGGCGGCCTGCGCCGCAGGCTCGGCAGCACCGCCCCGGGCACCCCGGCCGAACGCCGGGAGGGACGGCCGTAGCTGTAGTCCTCGCCGGCGCCCGAACCGGAGACCGCCGACCTGATGGCCGCCCCCAGCAGATCCCGCCAGGGCTGCGACGGGTGGAACGCCTCCTCCGCCCACCGCTGCCACCCCCGCGGGGTGTTTCCCGGACGGCCGTTGATGCCCTGGGCCACCCGGAACCGGACCGCGTCCCGTTCCTGCGCGCTGAGCCCGTGCGCGCCGTCCGGGCCCAGGTCCCACTCCCGGTCCAGTCCGTCGGCGCCACTGCCGCAGTCCAGCCAGGCCAGGCTCTCCGTAAGCGCCGAGAGCCGGAAGCGGCGCAGGTATTCCTCCATGAGCCGGCCGGTAGGCAGCCCCAGCGCCTCCGGCGTGACGGCGTCCTCGGGCCCGACCAGACCGTCTCCGAACGCGTCGTCGTTGATCTCGCAGTCCGCCGCGATGTTCATCCGCAGCCGTTCTCCGGGGCCGGTCAGTCCCTGCGCCCGTGCGTACCGGTCACCGCGCCCGTGATGGTCGCGCAGGAGGTGCGACACCTCGTGCACCCAGACCCCGGCGAGCTCCTCCACCGGCGTCCGGTCCACGAACGCGGGGGAGACGTAGCACCGCCAGTGCCGGTCGACGGCCATCGTGGGCACCCGCCGCGACTCCACGGTGTGCAGGGCGAACAGTGCCGTCGCGAGGTACGGCCGGACCCCGGCGGCGTGCAGCCGGGCGGCGAAGAGCTTGTCGAGGTCGAGGGCCCCCGGTGCGTCCGGGCTCACCGCCCGGCCCGCGCGGGAACCGCGATCCGCGCCGCGGCCCGGTCCGCCGCCCGGTCCGCGCGCCGGGACAGGGTCACCACGCCGGCGAGCCGCTCGATCGACGCCGGAACGTCCCAGTCCTCCCGGCGCAGCGTGGCGAGCGTGGTCGCGGGGACGACCAGCAGGTCCGGGGCCCCGGTCTCCAGGGCCCGGACCAGCAGGGCCCATGCCGCGTCCCAGCGGGACTTCTCCGGCCGCAGGCGGACCGCCGCCACCACCGCGTCGAGCGCGGCCTGGCGCAGGTCTCCCCGCTCGGGCAGGACGGCGCCCGCCGGGTCGGCGAGCAGGTCCTCGGGGTCGGGGAGGTCCATCCGGTCGAGTCCGGCGAGCAGTTCAAGGGCCGGACCGTCCCCTACGGTGCCTCTGACCAGCAAGGACAACACCTCCCGGGAGGAGCCGGCGGCGGTCGCGAACGCGATCAGGCGCAGTGTCATGTCCCAGCTGCGCGGGGAGGGCCACGGGCCGCCCCGCCGTGTCTCACTGCTGGGCAGCCGGTGCACGAGCGTGGGGCGGGCGGAGAGGAAACCGCACACCGCACGGCGGGCGTGGTCCACGGCCGCCGGCAGTGCCTGAGCGTCGAGGTGCGGCAGGCCCGCCCGGGGCCACGTCCCGCCGAGCCCCCGCACCACGACCTCGTGGTCGTGCGTCCACTGGAGATGGACGAACCGGTTGGCCAGCGGTGGACTCAGCTCCCAGCCGTCGGCGGCCGAGGACCGCGGGTTGGCGGCGGCCACGATCCGGACCTCGGGCGGCAGTTGAAGCGCGCCGATCCGCCGTTCGAGTACGAGGCGCAGCAGCGCGGCCTGCACCGCGGGCGGCGCGGTGGACAGCTCGTCCAGGAACAGCAGCCCCCGGCCGGCCCGTACGAGGCGGACGGCCCAGTCCGGCGGGGCCATCGGGACGCCCTGTTCGGCGGGGTCGTCGCCCAGGACGGGCAGGCCGGAGAAGTCGGACGGCTCGTGGACGCTGGCGATGACCGTGGTCAGCGGAAGGTCCAGGGACTCGGCGAGCTGGGTCAGGGCCGCCGTCTTGCCGATCCCCGGCTCGCCCCACAGGAGGACGGGCAGGTCGGCGGCCACGGCCAGGGTCAGCGCCTCCAGTTGGGCGTCGGAGCGCGGTTCGGTGGTGGTGTCGCGGAGCAGCGAGAGCAGCTCACCGGCGACGTCGAGCTGGGAGGCGCCGGCCGGGTCGGCCAACGGGGTGTGTGCGGGCATGTTCGATCACCTTGTGGTCTCGTGAGCGGTGGAGGGAACGGGCGCGGGGACCGAAGCCCCCGCTCAGCGCAGGGCTTGGCGCGGGTGCGGCCGGTACTGCCGGGGGCGGCGGGCGCCCCCTTCGATGCGGCCGGGTCCGGGCCCGGCCAGCCCCGCCCGGAACAGCCCGTAGGTGATCCGCCGCCGCGCGGCCGCCTCCAGGGCATCCCGCAGGGCGCCTGCGCGCAGCAGCGCGCCGGGGCCCAGCAGACCCTCGACGACGGCCAGCGCGCCGGCGGTGTCACCGTGGTCCAGGCGTTCGCGGACGCCGGTGAGGCAGTCCGGATGCCGGTGCGCCGCGTCGATGGCCCGCAGGCAGGGGAGCGGAGTACCCGTCAGCGCCGCCAGCAGTTCCTCCCGGCGGATCTCGGCCGGGTCGTGGTCCAGCGGGGCCAGTACCCCGTCGACCAGGCCGATCCGGTGCCGGGCTCCCCGGCATTCGACGAGCCGCGGTTGCCCCGCCGGGTCCGGGATCCGGGACGGACGGACCGGCGGATGACCCGGTACGAGGGCGGCGGCTACCAAGGGGTGCAGCCGGTCGGCGCCGAGCGCACCGGCGCGGAGCAGCTCCAGGTCGGGCAGCACCCGGACCGCCGCGTCGGGCAGGACCGGCAGCGCGGAGGCACTCCCGTCCGCGGGCGCCACCCCGATCCGCAGGGCGGGCGCCCCACCGGCCCCGTCCCCGGGAGCGTGCAGGTCCACGACCAGTCGCCGCCGGCCACCGAACCGTACGGTGACGGCTCCGGCGGCCCGGCCCTCGGCACGGAGCAGGAGCTCCGCCTCGGCGGCCCAGCGGTCCACGGCGCAGCTGTGCCCCGGCGGGAGCAGATCCCGCAGCCCCGGGTCCTGCGGGGGCCGGTCGGCCCCGGAGCGGACCCTCAGTTCGCCGGTCCTGCGCGCGTCCCACAAGTGGCGGTGCAGGTCGAGGCGGAACCGCCGTCCGGGACGGGCGCGCGGGCGTCGATCACCGCGGTCGCCGGATCCGTCCCACAGTGCGAGGCTGATCCGCTGACCGGCGTCCGCCCAGGCCGGAGCCGTTCGGGCGACGAGGTGGACCGCATGCGTGCGGGCCCGCTCCGTGACCTCGTACCGGGCCAGGGAGAGGGTCAGATCGGGGCGCAGCAGCCCGTCGGGAGCGATGCGCGGCATGTGCCAGCGCAACAGGTCGGGTGCCAGATGGCGGAGGTCGGCCCGGATCCGGGCCGTGAGGTCGTGTCCGTACGAGCGGGCCACGGAACGCAGGTTGAGATCGACGTCGACACCTGCGGCGGCGCAGGCCCCGGCCCAGTCCCCGACGGAACGCCGGGCGGTCGCGGTCTCGATCATGGACGGCGGCACGGCGTACTCGCGTACGCGCAGCCAGAACGAAAGGCGGGAATCCCCATACGCGGTCTGAGTGAGCATCAGCACTCACCTTGCGCGGACGGGACCCCCGATCTGTGAGCGGAATGTGTGGTCATCGCGGCGATCGTAGCCACCTCGCCGGGGGCCCGCCAGTGGTTTTCGTCGCGCTGCCGGGCCGTCAGGGCCAGTGGGGGTGGTGGCGGTCGATGACGTAGTGGTGGTCGTGGCGCCAGCCGGCGCCGGAGGGGTGCGCGTCGGCGAGGTGGGGGTGGCCGGGCGGCAGGTCCGGGTGGACGTGTTCCAGGCGGTACGGGTCACGCGCGGGCCAGGTCGCGGCGGCGGCCGCGGTGGAACCGAGGGCGACGGCCGCCAGGACCATCGCGGCAAGCGGCAGGCCCGCCCCCGCGCCGAGCCACCCGGCCAGCGGGTAGGCGAGCAGCCAGCAGCCGTGGGAGAGGGAGAAGCGGGCGGCGAAGGCGGCGGGCAGGTCCGCGTCGGCGGTGGAGCGGCGGATCAGGCGGCCCCCCGGGGTCAGGACGGCGGAGCAGGCGGCGCCGAGCGCGGCCCAGACCGCGAGGAGCGCGGGCCAGGACCAGGAGCCCGGGGCGGTCGAGGTGACGGCCGCCGCGGCGGCCAGGAGCGCCGGGAGGGCGAAGGCGGCGCGGAGCATCACCGTACGGTCGGTGGCCCGTTGCAGGAGGCGGGGCAGGACCAGCGCGGTCAGGATCGATCCGGCGCCGTACGCGCCCAGGGCGAGCGAGACGGCGCCGGCCGGGCGGCCGAAGTGGCCGCGGACCAGGGTCACGGTGCCGACGAAGACGAGGGCCCCGGCGGCCGCGACGGCCAGGTCCAGGGCGAGCAGGGCGCGCAGTCGGGGAGTGGCCCGGAAGAGGCGGATGCCGAAGCCGGCCCGGGTGCGGACGCCACCGGTCCGTTCGACCGCGGCGGGCCGGGGCAGCACGGTGGCGACGACGAGCGCGGCCGAGCCGAGGAAGCCGAGGACCGTACCGGCGAACAGCCAGTCGTAGGAGACCAGGGTCAGCAGCGCCGCGGCCAGTACCGGACTGAAGAGGCTCTCCAGGTCGTAGGCGAGCCGGGTCATCGACAGGGCCCGGGTGTAGTCGCGTTCGGCGGGCAGGACCTCGGGGACGGTGGCCTGGAAGGCCGGGGTGAAGGCCGCCGACGCCGCCTGGAGCAGGAAGACCAGCAGATGGATCTGCCAGACCTCGGTGACGAACGGCAGGGCCGAGGCCACACTGGCGCGGGTGAGGTCCATCGCCGCCATGAGGGTGCGGCGGGGGATCCGGCCGGCGACCGCTGCGATCAGCGGCGCGATGCCGACGTAGGCGATCATCTTGATCGCCAGCGCGGTGCCGAGGACCGCCGAGGCGTCGGAACCCGCGAGGTCGTAGGCGAGCAGGCTCAGTGCGACGGTGGCGAGGCCGGTCCCGACCAGGGCGATGACCTGGGCGGCGAACAGGCGGCGATAGGTGCCGTTGCGCAGTACGGACAGCACGGGCGGCCCCGTCCGGTCGGCGGGTCGATGACTCCACGTCAGCGTAGCCAACGTGTGCGTACCTGTGCACCTATGGGGCGCCTCGCGAGCAGAAGCCCCGACGGCCCGCGTATCAGTCGTGCGGGGGCAGCGAACCGAGCTGGTGGTCGGCGGCGTTCAGGGCCTCGTCGACGAGCCGTCGCAGGTGCCCGTGGCGTACGGCGTACACGACCCGGCGGCCGTCCTTGCGGGTGGTGACCAGCCCGGCGAGGCGGAGCTTGGCCAGGTGCTGGCTGACCGAGGGCCGGGCCGCCCCGCACGCCTCGGTGAGCGTGGTGACATCGGCCTCGCCCCGGGCGAGCCGCTCCATCAGCGCCAGCCGGGTACGGTCCGCGAGCAGGGCCAGAACGGACGCGGCGACGTCCAGCCGGTCACCCCGTTCCCGCGGGACCTGTGCACCTGCCAGATCCGTGCCTGCGCTCATACGCACATCGTAGGGCGGCCACCGGACAATGCCACGGGCCCCGCCGCCCCGGCAGGGGTGACGGGGCCCGTGGTGCGGGCAGTGCGGCGGATCAGCCGAGCGCGGGCGCCGGCTGCCGGGCCGTCGCCTCCGCGCCGTCGGCGCGCGCGGCCAGGAGCCGCTGGGCCAGGACGCCGAAGACGATGGCGAACACCGCCCACAGGACCAACTGGACGGCCAGCGAGGCGACCCGGAACTCCCACAGCAGGGCGGCGGGGAAACCGGGCTGGACCGCGTCGCTGTTGTCCGGCAGGAACACGAACGCCAGGGCTGCGGCGACGACGAAGGCGCCGCTCGCGGTCAGCGTCGCGTTCCAGTTGCCCAGGCGCGGTGCCAGCCGTCGCCCGAGGATGATCGCGCCGACGCCGAGCAGCACGCTCAGCAGGATCATCAGGAAGAACAGCGTGGTGCGCTGTCCGATCGTGTCCGGATTGCCGACCGCCGGCGGCGTGGCCGGGTACTTGAGGAACGGCACCAGGTAGACGGTCGCGAAGGCACCGGCCGCGGTGAGCGCCGCCGTGGCCCGCGGGCTGAACCCGCCGACGCGGCCGAGGGCGAACGAGAACGCGAGCGAGGCGATGCCGCCCAGCGCGACCCCGTAGACCAGGACACCGGTGGCCAGGCCGAAGGTGGACTGCACCGGCCGGCTGACCAGTTCCTCCTCCTCTTCCGAGGCTTCGGCCGGGGCGGCGCCGCCGCCGCCGTGCCCGGCGTGGGCGCTCGGGGCACCCGCCGCGTCCTTGGCGGCCGCGGCCTCCTCCACGGCGATGGAACCCCGGACCGGGGGCTCACCCACCACGTAGGCGACGGCGAAGGCGAACAGCCCGGCGATCAGGCCCGCGAGCATTCCGCGGACCAGCAGACCTCTGACAGTGGAGGCGTACATGTGCGTCGCCTCTCAGTGGCAGGGGAAGCCGAGCAGGTGACGACCGTCGTGGACCCATTCGTGCACGCCCTCGCCGGCGAACACGGCCGTGGCACCCTGCTCGGCGCCGACGAAGTACAGGGCGACGAGCATCAGGAGACCGACGAAGAGCGCCCAGGGCAGCACCGCGCGCACAGGCAGCGGAGCCGACAGGGAGCCGGCGGGGGTGGATACGGCAGCGGAAGCGACAGCCTCGGCCATGATGGAACCTCCTCGGGGAACACGCGTCCCATACGGTGGTGCAGGACGACGGTCCTCGGGTCTGACTCGCCACGGCGCCCCCGGAGGGGATGTCACCGCAGCACACAGTGGCGCGACCATGCCGGATTCACACCGGGCTTCCGTCTCGCCGTCGTCGCTATGTGCAAATGTCGCGGTGACGCTACCGTGCGGCGGGCCTGCGGCCAAGTGCCTGAGTCTCTGATCACACGCGGCTGCGGGGAAGATCGCGCCCCTGGCCGGGTGCGGGGGCCGGGAGTGTCCAAGGAGTGGTACGGAAAAGGCTGCTGACTGCTAGAATCCCGGTGTTGGCCTTCGGCGTGCGTGCCCCGTGCACGTGTCCGGAGGCTTTTTTCATGCCTTCTTCCCTTCCTTCCTCTCCTTCCTCTCCTTCCCCTTCAGCCCCGAAGCCCGCTTCGAAGCCGCCCTCCACGCCGTCCCCCGCGCCCGCCACCGGCTACCGCGACCTGCTCCGCAACCGGGAGTTCACCGGCCTCTACGCCGGCTTCACCCTGACCGTCGCCGCGAGCACCCTGTCGGGCTTCGCCCTCGGCACCCTCGTCGACCAGCAGACCCGTTCCCCGTTCCTGACGGCCGTGAGCATGTACGGCGCCACGTTCGCCACGGTGCTCGGCGCGCTGACGCTGATGTCGATCGCGGACGGCAACCGGCCGCGCCGGACCATCGTCGCGCTCCAGTCCGCCTCGCTGATCGGTGTCTGCGCCCAGGCCGTGCCGGGGCTGCCGCTGGCCGTCCGGTTCGCGCTGCTGCTGTTGCTGGGCTTCTTCCAGTCCCTGGGGACCGGCACCCGGCTGGGGCTGCTCGCCGAGATCGTGCCGAACTCCGCCTACGCTGCGGCGCGTTCGCTCATGAACATCACCTCGGGCGGCACGGCGATCCTCGGCTACGCCCTCGGCGCCGTACTGCTGTCGTACCTGAGCCCGTACGGGGTCTTCCTCGTCGCCGCCGCCCTGACCGCCCTCGGCCTCGCCGTCGTGGCGGCCACCGTCCGCGAACGCTCGGTCCGGCTCACCCGTCGCCCCGGACTGCGTCAGACCTGGACGGCGAACACCGAGTTGTTCTCCCACCCCGGCCGGCGGGCGCTGCTGCTGAACCTGTGGGTGCCCAACGGTCTGATCGTCGGCTGCGAAGCGCTGTTCATCTCCTACGACCCCGGCCACGCCGGCACCCTCCTGGCCGCCGGATCGGCCGGCATGCTCCTCGGGGACCTGGCCGTCGGCCGGCTCCTGACGGCCGGGCAGCGCCGCCGCCACGCCTTCGCCCTGCGGCTGTTGCTCGCCGTTCCCTTCCTGCTGTTCGCGTTCCACCCGCCCCTCCCGGCCGTCGCGGTCGCGGTGTTCCTCGCCAGTGCCGGGTTCGCGGCCACCCTGCCCCTCCAGGAGCAGCTCCTGGACCTGACCCCCGACCCGGTGCGCGGCCAGGTCCAGGGGGTCGAGTCGGCCGGCCGGATGACCTGGCAGGGCCTCGGCGCCGCCCTCGCCGGCGGCCTGGCCCAGTACCTCGCCCCGGGCGCCGCGATCGCCGTCGTCGCCGCGGTCTCCGTCGCCGTCACCGTCCTCACCCGGCCGTACGTCGTCCGCGCGGGTGGCAGTTGACCGAGTGCGGCGCGGCGGGGCCGGACCTACGGTGGGAGGACGGCCTGCACCGGCCCCGCCCGGCCGGTGAGGGGCCGAGCCCGAGTATTCGTGCATACGTTCGGTTCATGGGGTTAGGCTGGGGGCATGCACGCAGTCCAGGGGCTTCAGGGCTCCCTCTTCGACCAGGGTGACGAGATCCGGCTCGGCCCCCTCGGCGGCCTGCGGCGCACCGAGCTCGGCGCCGGGGCCTGGGTCGACCACCTGCCCGGCTGGCTGAGCGGCGCCGACGCGCTCTTCGAGAGGCTGGCCGCCGACGTGCCCTGGCACGCGGAGCGGCGGCAGATGTACGAGCGCGAGGTGGAGGTGCCCCGGCTGCTCGCCTTCTACGGGGAGGGCGAGGTGCTGCCGCACCCCTCGCTCGCCGAGGCCCGCGAGACGCTCACCCGCCACTACGCCGCCGAACTCGGCGAACCCTTCATCACCGCCGGCCTGTGCCTGTACCGCGACGGCCGGGACAGCGTCGCCTGGCACGGCGACCGGACCGGCCGCTCCTCGACCGAGGACACCATGGTCGCCATCGTCTCCGTCGGCGACCCGCGCGATCTCGCGTTCCGTCCCCGGGCCGGCGGCCCCACCCTGCTGCGGCTGCCCCTCGGTCACGGCGACCTCGTCGTCATGGGCGGTTCCTGCCAGCGCACCATGGAGCACGCCGTGCCCAAGTCGGTCCGGGCGGTCGGGCCCCGCATCAGCGTCCAGTTCCGGCCCCGGGGCGTCCGCTAGGGCACCGCCTTCGGCGGGGACCCGGCGCAGGCCCGGGCTGGGACGGCGACGCGCAGCCGCTCGACTCGTTCACCGACCTCCGCGAGCTGCAGCGGGAGCTGAAGGCAAGCGGCGCGGGGTTCATGACGGAGGCCGACGAATCCGGCTCCGGCCCGGGCGGCTTCCCCGGCCTCGACCCGGCCCGGGCGGCTTCCCCGGCCTCGACCCGGCCCGGACGGCGATCCGGTCCTCGTCGACCAGCACCGCTGAGCCCGTACGGCGCCGCCCCGTACCGGCCTCAGCCGACGGTGTCCGGCTCCTTCGCCGCGCGGGCGGCCCCCGCGGCCCCGGCCGCCGCGTTCAGCGAGCGCAACGCCAGCAGCAGCACGCCGATGTCATCGAGGTACACCGGGTCCGGAATCAGGTCCACCGGCGAGACGGTGTAGATCACGGCGACCCAGAAGAGGGCCTTGTCGCGCAGCGGGATCCCCGCGTCGAGCAGCAGCCGCCGCGCCTTGAAGACCCGTACGAGCAGCACGGCCGCGGCGATCGTGAGCACCACCGCGACGACCGTGAACAAGGTGAGCCAGACCTTTCCGTCCATGGCGCCCCTATACCCCGAAACCGGCACTCGATACCCGCACGGCGGCCGGACGCACTCAGGCGCCCTGTTCGCGCAGCCGGCGGCCGACCTCGCCCAGCCCGTCGGCGAGCGCGTCGAGCTGTCCTGGGGTCAGGACGTCGACGAGGATCTCCCGGACCGTCGCCACGTGCCCGGGCGCGGCCCGTTCCAGCTTGGCGCTGCCGGCGTCGGTGAGCACGGCGAAGACGCCGCGCACGTCGGAGGGGCAGCTGCGGCGGCGGACCAGTCCGGCCTTCTCCATCTGGGTGACCTGGTAGGTCAGCCCGCTCTTGGAGTTGATCAGGCCGTTGGCGAGCTCGGTCATCCGCAGCTCGCGCCCGGGTGCCGCGGCGAGCCGCACGAGGATCTCGTACTGGGGGTGCGAGAGGCCGGCCTCGTCCTTGAGCTGTTGGTCGAGACGGCGGTTCACCAGGGCCGATGCGGCCAGGAAGCCGCTCCAGGCCCGCATCTCGCGCTCGTCCAGCCATCTCGGTTCTGCCATGCCGCCAGCCTACACGGGTTGTTCCAATTTGAATCAATGGTTAGGGTCGGCGATCATCGGTTCGAATTTGAACATCTCTCTGCCGGCTCCACCGGGCCGCCCGACCGGAAGGACCCCCCATGACCAGCCCCTCCGTCACCACGACGAAGCCGCAGGCCGCCACACCGGCCGCACGCCCCCAGAGCGCCACCCTCTCCACCCCTGGCCACGACACCGGCCTGCTCCTCCTGCGCCTCGTCCTCGGCCTGACGATGGCCGCGCACGGCACGCAGAAGCTCTTCGGCTGGTTCGAAGGCGGCGGCATCAGCGGCACCGGCCAGTTCTTCACCGCCAGCGGATACCCCGCCGGTGACGCCATGGCCGTCCTCGCCGGGCTGACCGAGACCCTGGGCGGCCTCGGCCTCGCCCTCGGCCTGCTCACCCCGCTCGCCGGCGCCGCGATCGTCGGCACGCTCATCAACGCGATCGCCGTCCACGGCACCGACGCCTTCTTCGCCCCCAAGGGCATCGAGTACGAACTGCTGCTGACCGCGGGCGCCGCCGCCCTCGCCCTCACCGGACCCGGCCGGTACGCCGTCGACCGCTTCCTGCCCGTCCTGCGCGGCCACCGCCTGGCCCACGGCGCCCTCGCCGTCGCCCTCGGCGTGGTCCTCGCCGCGGTGCTGCTCCTCGTACGCGACTAAACGCGCGAGGGGAAAGGTCCCCAGAGCCTGACGCAGCGCGCACGGGGGTGTCCGGGGCCCGAGCTGATTGGCCCCGGGCGTTCGCGGGAAGAGCGCACCAATGACACAACCCATCGAAGACTACGCACTCATCGGCGACCTGATGACGAGCGGACTGGTCGGCCGTGACGGGTCCATCGACTGGCTGTGCCTGCCCCGCTTCGACTCGGCCGCCTGCTTCGCCAAGCTCCTCGGCGACGAGGAGAACGGCCACTGGCGCATCGCCCCCGTCGACGCCGAGGACGGTGAACCGTGCACCCGCCGGGCCTACGTCGACGGCACGCTCGTCCTGGAGTCGTACTGGGTGACCGACACCGGTACCGTCAAGGTCATCGACTTCATGCCGCAGCGCGACGGGGCCCCCGACGTGGTCCGCATCGTCGAGGGCATCAGCGGCACCGTGCGCATGCACAGCACCCTGCGCCTGCGCTTCGACTACGGGAACGTCGTCCCCTGGGTGCGCCGGGTCGAGGAGGACCGGGTCGCCGTCGCCGGACCGGACGCAGTCTGGTTCCGCAGCGACCCGCCGGTCCGCACCTGGGGCGAGGCCAACAGCACCCGCTCCCAGTTCCCGGTCCCAGCCGGCCGGCGCGTGGCCTTCGTCCTCACCTGGCACCCCTCGCACGAACCGTGCCCCGATCCCTGTGACCCCTTCGACGCCCTCGAACAGGGCCTCGCGGACTGGCGGGAGTGGAGCTCGCAGTGCCGCTACGAGGGCCCCTACAAGGAGGCCGTGAACCGCTCGCTGATCACGCTCAAGGCCCTCACCTACGCCCCGACCGGCGGTATCGTCGCCGCCTCCACCACCTCCCTCCCCGAGGAACTCGGCGGCGTCCGCAACTGGGACTACCGCTACTGCTGGCTGCGCGACTCCACCCTCACCCTCGGCTCCCTCCTCGCCACCGGCTACCTCGACGAAGCCCGTGCCTGGCGCGCGTGGCTGCTGCGCGCGGCCGCCGGAGACCCCGCCGACCTGCAGATCATGTACGGCATCGCCGGCGAGCGGCGCATCCCCGAGAGCGAACTCCCGTGGCTGGGCGGCTACGCCTCCTCCGCCCCGGTCCGGGTCGGCAACGCGGCCGTGGACCAGCTCCAACTGGACGTGTACGGGGAGGTCATCGACTCCCTCCACGTCGCCAGGTCCGCCGGGCTGCCCTCCGAACGCCACGCCTGGCGGATCCAGCTCGCGCTCCTCGACTTCCTGGAGCGCAACTGGCAGCGGCCGGACGAGGGCCTGTGGGAAGTCCGTGGCCCGCGCCGCCACTTCGTCCACTCCAAGGTGATGGCATGGGTCGCCGCCGACCGGGCCGTACAGGCTCTGGAGCACGATTCCTCGATGCCCGGCGACGTCGAACGCTGGCGCGCCATGCGGGACGCGGTGCACCTCGACGTGTGCACCAAGGGCTACGACCCCGAGCGGGGCACCTTCACCCAGTACTACGGCTCCGGCGAGCTCGACGCGGCGACCCTGCTCATCCCCAGGACCGGGTTCCTGCCGCCCGACGACCCGCGGGTCATCGGCACCGTCGACGCCGTGCGCGCGGAGCTGGGCCGCAGCGGACTGGTCCGCCGCTACACCACCGAAGGTCCCGCCGTCGACGGACTGCCCGGCGACGAAGGAGCCTTCCTGGCCTGCTCGTTCTGGCTGGCCGACGCCCTGTACCTGACGGGCCGGGAGAAGGAGGCCCGCGACCTCTTCGAGCGGCTGCTGGCCGTACGCAACGACGTGGGACTGCTCGCGGAGGAGTACGACCCCCACACCGGACGCCAACTCGGCAACTTCCCGCAGGCGTTCAGCCATGTCGGCCTGGTGAACACCGCGCTGATCCTGGCGGGCGGCACGGACGGCACGGGCGGGTTCACGGGCGGGTTCACGGGCGGGTTCACGGGCGGGCCCCCACGCGGGTCCACCGGCCGGTCCGCGAACGCCGGCTGACGGGTCCTACGCGTCCTACGCGTGCTCGGCCCTGCGGGACGCCAGCAGCAGGGCGATGTCGTCCGGCCGGTCGGCTGTCCCGTCCGCCTCGCCGATCAGCCGGTCGGCGGTCTCGGTCAGCGGGGACGGCCGGGCCGCCGCCAGGGCCACCCGCAGCCGCTCGACCCCGTCGTCGATGTCGATGCCCGGGGTCTCCACCAGCCCGTCCGTGTAGAGGGCGAGCACCGCGCCCGTCTCCAGCCGCAGTTCCGTGACCGGGTACGAGGCCTCCGGGTCGATGCCGAGCACCACCCCGCCCGCCAGGTCCAGCACCTCGGTCCGGCCGTCGGGGTGGCGCAGCAGCGGCTGGGGGTGACCGGCCCGGACGGCCCGCACCGCGCCCGACGCCGGGTCGAGCACCACGTAGCAGCAGCTGGCGAACTGGCCCGGATCCAGGTCGATGAGCAGCTGGTTGGTGCCCCTCATCACCTGCTCCGGCGTACTGCCGCTGAGTGCGAAGGCCCGTACGGCGCTGCGGAGTTGACCCATGGTCGCCGCGGCCGCCACTCCGTGGCCCTGGACGTCCCCGATGACGAGGGCGAGCAGCCCGCGACCCGTCTCGACGACGTCGTACCAGTCGCCGCCGACGTCCATGCCCGCGGTGCCCGCGAGGTAGCGGCCGACCGTGTCCACGTTCTCGCGCACCGGCAGCCGGTGCGGCAGCAGGGCCGCCTGGAGCCCGCGCGCGAGGGCCGCCTCGCTGTCGTAGCGCCGGGCCCGCGCCAGGGCCTGGGCGATCAGGCCGGCCAGCGCCGTGAGGACCGTACGCTCCTCCGAGCTGAAGCCGCGGGGGGAGTCGAAGCCCAGGATGCACGAGCCGACCGGCCGGCCGGAGGCGATCAGCGGCAGGAAGGCGCGGGCGCCGACGTCGGCGTCGAGCGGAATGCCGGGATAGGCGGCGGCGAGATGTTCCATCGACTCGAAGAACATCGGCCGGCCCGTGGTCAGCGTCTCCACGCCCGGCAGCCGCACATCGAGCGAGACCCCGTCGAACCGGTTGAGGAAGCCCCGTGGGAAACCGGTCTCCCAGGCGAGGTACAGGTGCCGCTCGTCGAGCAGGTAGATCGCCAGCTGGCGGCCGCCGAAGGCCGGCAGCAGCTCCTCGGTGACCACCGCCGACACCTGCCGGGCCGTGACCGCCTCCGACAGCGCGATGGCGAGGGCCACCGGCCGGTACAGCGCGGAGGTCGGGTCGACGGGCGAACCCAGGCCCGCGTCCGGCCCGACCGCCGAGGTGGGTGCGTAGGCGGGCTTCTCGGCGCTGCCGAGCGTCAGGGTCACACCGTCGGGAGCCGGGTTCAGGTCCACCGACAGCCACTCCCCGGGCGGGTGGCGGCCGCGACGGGCCGGGAAGTGCGCCGGCTCGCCGGACATGAAGACGGCCCGGAAGTGGTCGTCGTAGGCGTGGTGCCCCAGCCACGGCAGAGCCTCCCACAGCACCTTCCCGTACAGCTGGGGGCCGGCGAGGCCGAGCAGGACCTCGGCCGCCCTGTTGACGAAACCGATCCGGCCCTGCCGGTCCAGGGAGAGCACCGCCAGCGCGAGCCGGTCCAGGGCCGCGCGGGCGCCGGCGGACCCGGTGTCGGGCGGCGGCGTCGGCACCGCCACCGGGTCGCCCTCCCACGCCACGGGCGTCCCGGCGGCGGCAAGCTCCGCGAGGTCCCGGGCCAGCCGGTCCGCGGCCTCCCGCAACCGTTCCCGGTCGGCGGCCCCGACCGGGATGCCGGGGGTCGCCGGGCGCAGCACCAGCAGCACGCCGAACCGCTGCGATCCGGCGGTCACCGGCTCGTACAGCGAGGCGAAGGGGAACGGCAGGCTGGCCACGAGCTGAGGGAACCGGCCCACCGCCGACTCCGCGTCGGCCAGATGCACGGCCTGCCCGGTGCGGTAGGCCTCGGCGGGCGGGTACGGGCGGTTCACCTGGATCCGCCACCACGGGCGGAACAGGGGCAGCGGCAGTCCCATGAACACCGCCAGCAGCAGGAGGCCGGCGGTGGGCGAGCGCATGTAGACCCCGCCCGCGTACCCACCCACGGCCTGCACGGCGCTCACGGTCGCCCGGGCGAGTGCCTGAGTCATGGCGTCAGGGGCCGGGACGCCGCCGCCGTCCGCTCTCGCGATCACACAGTCAGGATGCGCCCTCGGCGGCGGCCACTGCATCCCGGCCGCCCCCGCGCCGCCCCGCCCGGTATCCGGTCACCACCGCGGCCGACGCGCACAACAGCACCACCGCCACCGTGCGCAGCGCGGCCCCCCATCGCGTCGGTGAAGGCGGCGACCTGAGCCGGATCCTGCGGGTTCCCGTGGAAGCGCGAGACCAGCCTTCGAGATACCGCTCGACCTGCCGCCGCTGCCCTTCGGCATGGCCCGGCACCCGCGCCACGACGCCGACCCGGCGCACGCCTGGCTGCGCGCCTGCGCCCGCGAGCTGGTGCCGCCGCCGGACCGGGAGCCGCGATAGGCCGACCGCCTCCCTCGTCCGGGGGACGTACGGGTGTACGGCCCGCCCCCGGCCGCACCGCGGGGGACGATACGCACGCGTCCCACGCGTCCCACCTGCGGCAGGCCCCCGGAAGGCAGAGCATGCGGTTCCAGTACGACACCATCGGCGAGCGCTACGCGGAGTCGAAGACCACGGCGGCCTTCTCGGCGGCCGACACCTACACGCTGCACGGAGCCCTCGACGCGCTCGGCGGGGTGCGCGGGCTCGACGCCCTCGACCTGGCCTGCGGATACGGCTACAACACCCGGCTGCTGGCCCGCGGCGGGGCCCGCCGGACCGTCGGCGTGGACGTCTCGGAAGAGATGATCCGGCTGGCCCGCGAGCACGAGGCCACGAAGGACCGGCCGGACGTCGAGTACCACGTCGCCGACGCCGCCGGCCTTCCCCAGCTCGGCCCCTTCGACCTGGCCACCGCCGCGTACGTGTTCAGCTACGCGCCCGACCGCAGGTCCCTGCACGCGATGTTCCGGTCCGTCCGCGCCAACCTGCGCGCCGGCGGGCGGCTGCTGGCCATCGTGCCCAACGCGGGGGCGTTCCCGCGCGTGGACTGGTCGCCGTACGGGGTCCGCATCCTCGACCGGATCCCGGACGGCGACGCGCCGCTGCTGAAGGCGCACTTCCTGACCGAGCCGCCGGTGCCCTTCGAGTTCCGCGAATGGGCCCACGCCGACCTCGCCGAAGCGGCCGTCGAGGCGGGCTTCGTCACCGTCGGCTGGCAGCCGAACCGGACCCCGCCCGCCGACGCCGTACGCGACGAGGCGTACTGGACGGGGTACCGGTCCTGGCCGATCAGCTCACTGATGACCTGCACGGCGTAGGGCACCCCGTCGTAGGGCGCCCCGGCGTGGGCGGACAGGTCAGGACGAACAGGTCGGGACGGACAGGTCACAGCTCCGCCGTCGCCCTGATCAGCTCGACGATCCGGTCGCGCGCCGCCCGCCCCTCCGGCACCGGAAGCAGCGGGTAGCTGTGCGGCAGCCCCTCGGCCTCGTGGAAATCCACCTCGGCCCCGTCCGCGCGCGCCCGGCGCAGCAGCTCCCGGCTGTCCGTGGTCAGCACGTCCCGGGTCCCGGTGAACACCGTCAGCGGCGCCAGCCCCGCGAAGCCCCCGTGCAGCGGGCTCACCCGGGGATCGTCGGCGGCCAGGGTCCCCGCGTACAGCCGGCCGGCCTCCCGCAGCCCCGAGCGGGCCAGCATCGGATCGGCCGCCTCGATGGCCGCCTGGTCCGGATGGCTCATCGTCACGTCCAGCCAGGGCGAGATCAGCACGATCCGGGAGGGCTGCGCCCCGGTGCGGTCGCGCAGCCGCTGCGCGGCCGCCAGCGCCAGCCCCGCCCCCGCCGAGTCCCCGATCAGCACCGTCCCGCCGCCACCGCCGCCCGCGATCAGGCCGCTCAGCAGGTCGGCGGCGACCGGGACGGTCCGGTCGGCGGTACCGCGCGGCGCGAGGATGTACGCCGGTACGACGACCCGCGCCCGCGCCTGCGTGACCAGGGTCCGGATCAGCGCCCAGTGCGGGCGGACCAGTTCGTTGATGTACCCGCCGCCGTGCACGTACAGCACCTGCGCCGCGGGCTCCCTCCCGAGCGGGGAGACGTCGTACACCGGCCAGGCCCCGACGAAGGTCCGCGAGATGTCAGCGACCCGCCCCAGCGAACGCGGCGGCAGATGCGAGGCCGGCCGGCGGGCGGACTCCGCCACCCGGGTCCGTACCGCCTCGGCGCTCCCGAACCGTCTTCGGCGTCCCGCCGCGATCAGCGCCGCCGACAGCGCCCTGCTGCGCAGACTCGGCACGCCCCTCACCTCCCCTTTTCCCCGCACCTGTACCGGCGCGGGACCCTGCCCCGTCACCTGAGGAGCATAGGCGTGAAGCTGCGCTGTCGACCCGCTTAAGAAAGTCTCGATGGACTGATCACCGCGCCGATCGGCAGATTGGTGCCCGTCACCGACGCCGTCCGGGCCCGCACGCCCGCGGCGCCCCCTTCCGCATGCCTGGAGCCACCCCATGAAGGCACTCGTCAAGCACAAGGCCGAGCCCGGACTGTGGCTGATGGACGTCCCCGAGCCCGAGTACGGCCCCGGCGACGTGCTGATCAAGGTGCTGCGCACCGGCATCTGCGGAACGGACCTCCACATCCGGGCCTGGGACGGCTGGGCGCAGGGCGCGGTCAAGACCCCCCTCGTCCTCGGCCACGAGTTCGTCGGCGAGGTCGCGGCGCTCGGCGCGGACGTCCGCGACATCGAGATCGGCGCGCTCGTCAGCGGCGAGGGCCACCTGGTGTGCGGCAAGTGCCGCAACTGTCTGGCCGGCCGCCGTCACCTGTGCCGCAGCACGATCGGACTCGGCGTCGGGCGCGACGGTGCCTTCGCCGAGTACGTGGTGCTGCCCGCGCAGAACGTGTGGGTCCACCGAACCGTCGTCGACCTGGACGTGGCGGCGATCTTCGACCCCTTCGGCAACGCCGTGCACACGGCCCTGTCCTTCCCGATGGTCGGCGAGGACGTGCTGATCACCGGCGCCGGCCCGATCGGGATCATGGCGGCGGCCGTCGCCAAGCACGCCGGCGCCCGCAACGTGGTCATCACGGACGTCAGCCCCGAGCGGCTGGAGATCGCCCGCAAGGCGGGCGCCACGCTCGCGGTGAACGTCGCCGAGTCCTCGATCGCCGAGGCGCAGACGCGGCTCGGCCTGCGCGAGGGCTTCGACGTCGGCCTGGAGATGTCCGGCCGCGCCGAGGCGATGCGCGACATGATCGACAACATGACGCACGGCGGCAAGATCGCCATGCTGGGCCTGCCCGCGCAGGAGTTCCCGGTGGACTGGGCGAAGGTCGTCACCTCGATGATCACGATCAAGGGCATCTACGGCCGTGAGATGTTCGAGACCTGGTACGCGATGACCGTGCTGCTGGAGGGCGGGCTCGACCTCAGCCCCGTGATCACCGGCCGCTATTCGCACCGCGACTTCGAGGCCGCCTTCGACGAGGCGTCGACCGCCCGCAGCGGCAAGATCATCCTGGACTGGACGGCGTAACCGCCCTCCGGCCCCTGAACCATCTCCCTCCGGCCGGGCCCCGCACCCTCTCTCCCCCAGACTCCGTCCAGGGGGACCTCCACCTCCGCGGGGCCCGGCCCCCCTTCCTCGTCCCCTCGCCGCCCTCCGCCGCACAAGGAGAACCGCACATGTTCGAGACCGTCCGCGAGGACCTCCGCACCACCCTCGACGAGATCCGCGCCGCCGGCCTGCACAAGCCCGAGCGCGTCATCGGCACCCCGCAGAACGCCGCGGTCGCCGTCACCGCGGGCGGCACCCCCGGAGAGGTCCTCAACTTCTGCGCCAACAACTACCTGGGGCTGGCCGACCACCCCGAGGTCGTCACCGCCGCGAAGGACGCGCTGGACCGCTGGGGCTACGGCATGGCCTCCGTCCGCTTCATCTGCGGCACGCAGGAGGTGCACAAGGAGCTGGAGGCGCGGCTGTCGGCCTTCCTCGGCCAGGAGGACACGATCCTCTATTCCTCCTGCTTCGACGCCAACGGCGGAGTCTTCGAGACCCTCCTCGGCGCCGAGGACGCGGTCATCTCCGACGCCCTCAACCACGCCTCCATCATCGACGGCATCCGGCTGAGCAAGGCCAAGCGCTTCCGCTACGCCAACCGCGACATGGCCGAGCTCGAAGCCCGCCTCAAGGAAGCCACCGAGGGCGGCGCCCGCCGCAAGCTGGTCGTCACCGACGGCGTCTTCTCCATGGACGGCTACCTCGCCCCGCTCGCCGAGATCTGCGACCTGGCGGAGCGCTACGACGCCATGGTGATGGTCGACGACTCGCACGCCGTCGGCTTCGTCGGCCCCGGCGGCCGCGGCACCCCCGAGCTGCACGGCGTCATGGACCGGGTCGACATCATCACCGGCACCCTCGGCAAGGCCCTCGGCGGCGCCTCCGGCGGCTACGTCGCGGCCCGCGCCGAGATCGTGGAGCTGCTGCGCCAGCGCTCGCGCCCGTACCTCTTCTCCAACTCCCTCGCCCCGGTCATCGCCGCGGCCTCCCTCAAGGTCCTCGACCTGCTGGAGTCCGCCGGCGACCTGCGCGAGCAGCTCGCCGCCAACACCGCGCTCTTCCGCACGAAGATGACCGAGGCCGGCTTCGAGATCCTCCCCGGCGACCACGCCATCGCCCCCGTGATGATCGGCGACGCGGCCGAGGCGGGCCGGATGGCGGAGCTGCTCCTGGAGCGCGGGGTCTACGTGATCGGCTTCTCCTACCCGGTGGTGCCGATGGGCGCGGCACGCATCCGCGTCCAGCTCTCGGCGGCCCACTCGACGGCCGACGTGGAGCGCGCGGTGGCCGCGTTCGCCGACGCGCGTGCGGCGCTGGCGGCCGAGAAGGCCTGAGCGGCCTGAGCGGCCTGAGCGGCCTGACCGGCCTGACCGGCCTGAGCGGCCTGCGTGGCCTGCGTGGCCTGAGCGGCCTGACCGGCCTGACCGGCCTGAGCGGCCTGCGTGGCCTGCGTGGCCTGAGCGGCCTGACCGGCCTGCGTGGCCTGAGCGACCTGACCGGCCTGAGGTGCCTGCGTGGCCTGAGGTGCCGGAGAGGTCCGAGTGGCCTGATGGGCCTCAGCGACTTGCAAGGCCGGACCGGCCCGAGAGGCCCGAGAGGCGCGAGAGGCCCGCGAGGCCCGAGGGATCCGCGAGGCCCGAGCGGCCGAGGGGCCCTGCGTGGCCTGCGACAATGGAGGGGTGATCGACCCCCGCCGGCTGCGCATCCTGCGGGCCGTGGCGGACCACCGTACGGTGACCGCCGCGGCCGCAGCCCTGTACCTCACCCCCTCGGCCGTCTCCCAGCAGCTCGCGGCGCTGGAACAGGAGACCGGCCACGCGCTGCTCACCCGCAGCGGCCGGGGCGTACGGCTCACCGCGGCAGGTGAGATCCTCCTCGGCCACGCCCACGAGGTGCTGGCACAGCTGGAGCGGGCGGAGGCCGAACTCGCGGCGTACGCGGGCGGCTCGGCGGGCGAGGTCACCGTGGCCGCCTTCGCGACGGGGATCGCGGAGGTCCTGGCCCCGGCCATCGCCCGGCTCGCGCTGGAGCGGCCGGGCATCCGGCTGCGGGTCCGTGACGCGGAGGGCGACCAGAGCCTGCCGCTGCTGCTGGACGGCGAGGCGGACGTGGCCCTGGCGGTCGAGTACCGGGGCGGCCCGGGGGCGGACGACGCCCGGCTGTCGGTCCTCCCGCTGTACGCGGAGCCCTTCGACGCGGTGCTGCCCGCCGGGCACCCGCTGGCCGACCCGCCCGCGGTGTCGCTGGCGGACCTGTCCGACGCGGACTGGGTGGGCCAGTACCCCGGCAACCCGTGCCACGACGTGACGCTGCTCGCCTGCGAACTGGCGGGCTTCCAGCCCCGGTTCGTCCACTCCTCCGACGACTTCCGCGCCGTGACCGCGCTCGTGGGCGCCGGGGCCGGCGTGGCCCTCGTACCCCGTTCGGCGCTGCGGGGCATGGACCTCAAGGAGGTCCAGGTCCGCCCGGTCACCGGCCCGGCCGCCACTCGCCGGGTCTTCGCCGCCACCCGCCGCGGCGCCGAGACCCATCCCCTGATCGCCCCGGTCCTGGCCGCCCTGGTCCGGGAGGCGGAACGGGTGCCGGGTCACTGAGGGGCACGCCTTCGGACGGTCGCCGTTGGGCCGATGTGCTGGCCTGCGCGCGTGTCCGGCGGGCCGGTAGGCGGTGTCGCTGTCCGTACGGGTCACGCTCACGTTCAGACCCGGGGAACGCCCCGGGGATGTCCGAGGGCAGGAGCACTCGCATGAATCCTGAGCACAGCGCGACCCCGCAGGACGGGCCGACGCCCCGCGGCGGGCTGAAGGGGATCCGCAGACTTGTCGCGATCGCGGCAGCGGTGACCGTCGCGGTGGGAACCCCCGCGGTGGCGGTGGCCGCCGCCGCGACCAGCCAGTCCGGCACCGGCACGACGTACGCCGCCGATCCGCACTGCGACGACGACTACGACGATGACCATCACCAGAACCGGAAGTGCAAGACCCCGAAGGCCAGACCGTCCGTCACGGTGACGAGGACGGTCACCGCCTACCCGACGGCCACGGCGACGGTGACCGCCACGGCCACGGCCACGGTCACCGCGACAGCGACCACCACGGCGTGCGGCACAGGCGTCGACTCGACAAAGTCGAACGGCAACGAGCAGTTCCTCGCCGCACTGGTGAACGGAGTGCCGTACGCCGGCAGGCGGGCCGCCACCAACAGCGCCCCGGACAGCCCGAACATCGTGTCGGGTCCGGGCAACACCCCGGGCTGGACCAACCTGAGCGCCATCACGGGATACCCGACGGCTTCCCCCGTGTGCGACATCTCGGTGGACTCCCAAGGCAGCGACGTGTTCTACAAGATCATCACCACGGCCGGAACGGTCCACACCCTGCACTGCGCGTCCAACGGCTCCACTGTCATCTGTCCCGCGCCGGCACAGGGCATGACCCCGCAGTCCCAGTGGGTGGCGGTGAGCCCCCAGCCCTAGCGCCCCGGGAGCGGGTGGAGCAAGGCCCCCGGCCGCGGCCGGCCGGGGGCCTCAGACCCGGACGACCTCCACCCCCGCCGCCGTGAAGCGGGCCGCCACCTCCGCCGGGATGCCGGTGTCCGTCACCAGTACGTTCACCTGCGCGGTCGCGCAGATGCGGGCGAAGGCACGCACGCCCAGCTTGCTGGAGTCGGCCGCGATGACCACCCGGCGGGCCCGCTCGCACAGCAGGCGGTTGACCGAGGCCTCGTCCTCGTGCCGGGTCGCCGCGCCGTCCGCCGGGTCGAATCCGTCCACGCCGAGCACCGCGGTGTCCACGGCGAGTTGGCCGAGCACCTGCTCGGCGAGGGGGCCCGTGAGCTCGTAGGACTGGGGGCGGGCGACACCCCCCGTCAGCACGATCTTGAACTGTGGTCGGATCACCAGCTCGCCCGCGATGTTGAGGGCGTTCGTCACCACCGTGAGCGCCGGCGAGCCCTGGGCCAGGTCCGGGCGGCCGGCCAGGGCCCGCGCCACCTCGGTGGTCGTGGTGCCGCCCGTCAGGCCGATCACCTCGCCCGGGGCGACCAGGGCCGCCACCGCCTCGCTGATCCGGCGCTTCTCGGCGGCGCGGCGCGAGGTCCGGTAGCGCAGCGGGAGTTCGTACGAGACCCCGTGCAGCACGGCCCCGCCGCGCGTGCGGACCAGCAGTTGCTGCTCGGCGAGCTGATCGAGGTCGCGGCGGATGGTCGCGGCCGACACTCCGAGGGCCTCCGCCGCCGGCTCCACCTCCAGCTCACCCCGCTCCACGAGCAGGTCCAGCAGTGTCTGCCAGCGCTCCTTGCGCGTCATCGGCCGCCCCCTTCGGTCTTTCCTGCGACATTCGTTCCACGACGCCCGCCGGTGAGTTCCCTCGGTCGCCACCGGCCCACCCGGCGACACTAACTCAGTCGATCACCCCGTGGATGCTTGAAGTTGCGTGAAACCGCCCGATACCTTGCAGGAAAACGCATTCAGACCCGCCTGTCGCACGAGGGAGCCTGTATGAGTCACGTCGCGTACGAATTGGGCACACAGCCCGCATGCTGGGAGCGGGCCGCCGAACTGGCCCCGGCCCAGCGGGCGGTGCTGCCGCAGCCGGGGGAGCGTACCGCGATCGTCGGGTGCGGGACCTCGTACTTCATGGCCCAGGCGGCCGCCGTCCTGCGCGAGGAGGCCGGGCAGGGAGAGACCGACGCCTTCGCCGCCTCGGAGTTCCCCCGCCACCGCCGCTACGACCGGGTCGTCGCCCTGACCCGGTCCGGCACCACCACCGAGGTACTGGACCTGCTGGGCGCCCTGCGCGACGCGGGCGTGCCCACGACCGCGGTCATCGGCGATCCCGCGACCCCGGTGATGACCCTCGCGGACGAGCTCGTCGTCCTCGACTTCGCCGACGAACAGTCCGTCGTGCAGACCCGCTTCGCGACCACCGCCCTCACCCTGCTGCGCGCCCACGCCGGGCTGCACACGCCCGCCGTGGTCGCCGACGCACGGACCGCCCTCACCGAGCCGCTGCCCGCCGAGCTGGCGAGCCGGGGGCAGTTCACCTTCCTCGGCCGCGGCTGGAGCGTCGGGCTGGCCAACGAAGCCGCGCTGAAGATGCGGGAGGCCTCGCTGTCCTGGGCCGAGTCCTACCCGGCGATGGAGTACCGGCACGGGCCGATCAGCGTCACCGGGCCCGGCACCGCCACCTGGTCGCTCGACGAGGCCCCCGAAGGACTCGCCGCGCAGGTACGGGCCACCGGCGCCCAGTGGGTGGGCGGGCGGCTCGACCCGCTCGCCGAACTGGTCCGCGTCCACCGCCTCGCGCTCGCCGTCGCCGCCCACCAGCAGCTGGATCCGGACGCGCCGCGCCATCTCACCCGCTCGGTGATCCTCACCACCGGCGAGGAGGCGGTCCGATGACCCTCGTACCCGCGGGCCCCCTCGTCCTGGAGGCGGCCCGCGCGGGCCGCGCCGTCGCCGCGTTCAACATCATCACCCTGGAGCACGCCGAAGCGGTCGTGGCCGGCGCCGAGACCGCCGGGCTGCCGGTGATCCTGCAACTGAGCGAGAACGCCGTGAAGTTCCGCGGCGGGCAGCTGCTGCCCATCTCCCGCGCCGCCGCCGCCTGCGCGGAGGCCGCCGGGGTCCCCATCGGCCTGCACCTGGACCACGTCAAGAGCACGGAACTGCTCCGCCAGGCCTGCGACGCCGGGTACAGCTCGGTGATGTACGACGCCGCGCAGCTCCCGTACGGGGAGAACCTGGAGGCGACGCGCTGCGCCGCCGACTGGGCGCACGCCAACGGGCTGTGGATCGAAGCCGAGTTGGGCGAGGTCGGCGGCAAGAACGGCGCCGCACCGCTGGATCCGCACGCGCCCGGCGCCCGTACGGACCCCGACGAGGCACGGCGGTTCGTCGCCGACTCCGGGGTCGACGCGCTGGCCGTCGCCATCGGCAGCAGCCACGCGATGACCAGCCGGACCGCGGCCCTGGACCACGTGCTGCTGGGCCGGCTGGCCAAAACGGTGGACGTGCCGCTCGTCCTGCACGGCTCCTCCGGGCTGCCGGACGCCGAGCTCGCGGCGGCCGTCGCCGGCGGCATCCGCAAGGTCAACATCGGCACCGCCCTCAATGTGGCCATGACCGAGGCCATCCGCACCCACCTCACCGAGGCGGACCCCCGGCCGTACCTGACGGCCGCCCGTACGGCGATGGCGGCGACCGCGGCGGCTATGATCAGCGCCCTGAACTGAGGGCAAGGGGGGCGGGGCGGTCGTGGAAGCGCAGCCGGGACGTACGAATCGGCGCAGGTTCCTGCTGATGGCCGGGCTGCCCCTGCTGGCCGTGGGCGGCCTCACGGCATACGCCGCGTGGCCGCGGCCGAACCCGTCCAAGGTCCGGGTCCGCACCGACCTCGACCCGCTGAGGTCCCGCTTCGGGAGGTACGTGGGCGAGCTGACCGAGGCGCACTGGCTGGGCTACGACATGGACGAGGGCCCCGGGGACCGGACCATCCCGAGCCCGGACTCCCGGATCCGCCTCGTCGGTGTCGCCCGCCTCGCGGCCGGCGGCGCGGCGGCGATCGTACGCAACGCCGAGTACGCCTTCACGCCCACCGTACCCGCGTCCGCGCTGCCCGCCCCGCTGGAGAGGTACCTGCCCGCCGACGCCGCCTGGCAGCACAGCCCGCAGTTCGACGCGTACGTGAACCGCCCGCAGTCGGACGCCCACCCCTCGGGTGCGTACCACCTCGACGAGGCCCGGGACCTCGTCCACTTCGACCTCGTCTACCTCTACACCTGACGGCCGGCGGCTCAGATGCCGACGGCCCCGTCGATCCGCTCGCGCAGCAGGTCGGCGTGCCCGTTGTGGCGGGCGTACTCCTCGACCATGTGGATGAGGACCCAGCGCAGGGAGACCTGCCCGCGCCAGGCGTCCACGGCCTCGACGTCGAGGTGGGGCGCCTCGG
Organism: Streptomyces sp. NPDC029164; assembly: GCF_055563995.1. Lineage (NCBI taxonomy): Bacteria > Bacillati > Actinomycetota > Actinomycetes > Kitasatosporales > Streptomycetaceae > Streptomyces > Streptomyces sp. NPDC029164. Next base: position 419,951 of record NZ_JBVHWW010000001.1, read on the forward strand.
CGACGTAGCGTTCGGCGAAGGCCACCTCGGCGCGCCACGCCTCCCAGGCCGCCGCGACGGCGGTGGGGTCGGACACGGCGCCGTCGAAGTCCCCGTCGGGATCGGCCGCGGAGGAGAACAGGGGCGGTGCGTCCTGCCCCGCCAGGACCTGCCGGAACCAGCGGCGCTCCACATCGGCGAGGTGCCGGACCAGTCCCAGCAGGGAGAGCGTGGACGGTTCTATGGACCGCCGCGCCAACTCCTCGCCCACACCCGCGCACTTCAGCTCCAGGGTCGCGCGGTGGTCCGCCAGGAAGGCGACCAGCATGCGCCGTTCGTCGCCGGTGGCGGGGCCGCTGAAGCGGCCGTCGCGCTCGGGCTCGACGAAGAATTCCGCTCTGCTCCGTGGGCTCGTCATAGCCGAGAGTATGAACGCCGGCGCCGGACCGGCGGCGCCCGGGTCCCTCCGCGCCCCGGCCCCTTCCCAATTTCTGTAACTGGTTCTACTCTGACCGCCGCCACAGCGAACCGGCTGGACCGCGAGACTCCCGGAGGGGCCGTGCACCTCGAATACACGCCTGAGCAGCAGCAGTTGCGCACCGAGCTGCGTGCCTACTTCGCCGAGCTGGTACCGGACGACGTGTACGCCCGCTACGAGGACCCGGCCGCCCAGAAGCGCTACTACCGGGAGACGATCCGCCGGCTCGGCGCCGACGGCTGGCTCGGGGTGGGCTGGCCCAAGGAGTACGGCGGCCGCGGCATGTCCCCGATGGACCAGTTCATCTTCTTCGACGAGGCCGCGCAGGCCGTCGTACCGCTGCCCCTGATGGCCCTCAACACGGTCGGGCCGACCATCATGCAGTTCGGCACCGACGAGCAGAAGGCGTACTTCCTGCCGAAGATCCTCGCGGGCGAGATCGACTTCGCCATCGGCTACAGCGAGCCCGACGCCGGCACCGACCTCGCGGCGCTCAAGTGCAAGGCCGTCCGCGAGGGCGACGAGGAGAGCGGCACCTACGTCGTCAACGGCCAGAAGATCTGGACCACCAACGGCGACACCGCCGACTGGGTCTGGCTCGCCGTGCGCACCGACCCGGACGCCCCCGCGCACAAGGGCATCACCATGCTCCTCGTGCCGACCTCGGACCCCGGCTACTCCTGCACCCTGATCAACACCCTCGCCTCGCACGACACCACCGCCAGCTACTACGAGGACATCCGCGTTCCCGCGAGCCGCCGGGTCGGCCAGGAGAACAAGGGCTGGCGGCTGATCACCAACCAGCTCAACCACGAGCGCGTCACCCTGGCCGCGCACGGCACCATGGCCATCCGTGCCCTCCACGACGTCCAGCGCTGGGCCGCCTCGACCAAGCTCGCCGACGGCCGGCGGGTCATCGACCTCGGCTGGGTACGCGGCCGCCTCGCGCGCACCCACACCCGGCTCGACGCGATGAAGCTGCTCAACTGGCAGATGGTGAACGCCGTCCAGGCCGGCACCCTCACCCCGCAGGACGCCTCCGCGGTCAAGGTGTACGGCTCCGAGGCCCGCCGCGACGCGTACGCCTGGCTCATGGAGATCGTCGGCGCGGCCGGCTCCCTCAAGGACGGCTCCGCCGGCGCGGTCCTGCACGGCGAACTCGAACGCGGCTACCGCAGCGCCGTCATCTTCACCTTCGGCGGCGGCAACAACGAGATCCAGCGCGAGATCATCTCCTGGATCGGCCTGGGCATGCCCCGGGTCCGCCGCTGACGCGTGGTGACGGACATCCACCAGGAGGGTCTGCGGCTCTGTGCGGAGAAGGAAGTGGGGAGTGTGCCGAACCCCCTGGCCGCCGGCCTTGAACCGCAGGAGAACGGCTGCGAGAGTGCCTCCAGCAGTCCTGCGGCAAAGTCGGCGACCACAGCAGGCACTCTTCCTCGTGGCTCTCGAAGCCGTGGTGCCGGCCAGTAGACACACCATGTATGCGAGGCCGGGCGGACGCGCGTCTCGAAGCCCGCTCGGCGGGGTGATCAGTGCTGGCTGTTCAGGAAGCCGATCGCGACCGCACCCCACCAGGCGGCTTGTGAAACCGAGGCTGTCACGGCACCGCGGATCATCAGCCGGCGGCTGAGGGGGCCGCCGTCGACGGCGGCCAGCTGTTGGTGCAGGGCGGACGCCTGGACGCCGTTGAGGGAGAGCACCAGGACGAGGCCGAGCTTGACGCACGTCAGGGGTGAGCTGAGATCGGGGTGGAGGAACGCACCGCTGAAGAGCAGACCGCCGAGGCCGGCCCACACGGGGATGTGCAGCGGGGCCGTGAAGTCGAGCACTTCACGGAGGGTCTTGCGGCCCGTGAGCCACAGCGCGCCGTAGTAGTCGATGGCGAGCACCGCGCCGAAGCCCAGCACCAGGGAGGCGAGGTGCACGAAGAGACCCACGGTGTGGAGGGTGACATCGGCGCGCAGGTGCAGGGCGATCCACGTGGTCACCGCCCAGCAGACGCACACCGCCAGCGATGCCGCGGCGGTCCCGCACCATGAGGGGAGCTGGAAAAGTTCTGCTTCCCGTCCATGTCTTCGTTCGGTCGCGGTGGCGTCGGCGGCGGCGGACATGGGTGCTCCAGGGATCTTCTGCAGGGTGTGCCCACACATGCAAGGAGTGAGCGAAGGTAAGGCTGGCCTAAGCGTCGATCGCCGTCAAGGTGACCGTCCGCACAGTGGGCACGGCACTGTCGGGCCATGGCTTGCCCTGGGGAGGACGGCGAAACAGCGCGGCGTCGACGGGGTCCTTCCTTCCCTCCGCGCCGCCGGGTATCCGGGCGCTTCGCCCCGTTGCCGGACTTCCTCGGGCCCCCTGGTGATCAGGCGTGCAGGACGCCGGTGCGTACTCGAGGAGCCAGGCGATCGAGGCGTAGGCGACGGCGAAGGACACGGCGGTGCCGATGATCAGGGGGAGGGTGTCGATGCCGGCGCCGAGGGCGTCCTTGAGTTCGTAGAGGCCCGCGCCGGACAGGGCGGGGATGACGGTCGGCCAGGCGGTGGGCGGCGCCCGTCGGCGTATGTGTCGGGGCGCGACGGAGGCCCCGTAGAGTTGGATGAGGCGAACCTAGTTATCCAATACCGGGTGCATCGGCCCGGGGCGGCAGCAGGGCGGTAGCGGGATGGTGGAGGGCGGCGGGGATGCGAGGCGTCCGCACGGTGAACTCGTCGCGGATGTGCTGGCGGTCCTGTGGGCGGCAGAGCATCCGTTGACCCCGCAGCAGATCAACGCCGCGCTCGACCGGGACCTGGCCAGGACGACGGTGACGACGATCCTCACCCGCCTCTACGAGAACGGGACGGCCGTGCGCACCCGCGAGGGCAGGGGATTCGCCTACGCCGCGGCGGACGACGCCGCCGGGCTGGCGGCCGGGCGCATGCGCCGGGAATTGGAGCGGGAGCCGCAGCGCGACCTGGTACTGAAGCGGTTCGTTTCTTCGCTGTCCGGGGACGACGAGGAAGCGCTGAGGCGTTTGCTCAAGGAGTCCGGGGAAGGCGCATGACCCTGGTCTTGGCCGTGTGCTGACCATGGTGCTTCCCTGGGTTGCAGTGCCGGCCACCCGTCGGCTGGCTGCGCTCCTGCCGCCGAGTTTCTGGCGTACGGACTCCACGAGTACGTGGAGTTCGCCGCCCGGGACCTCCTGGGTGACCGGGCCGCCGAGTGACGACGTTGATGTAGACCAACCAGCCGGGTGTAAGTAGGCTGAGCCTGGGTTTATTTCACCTGTCCCCTCCAGGTCCGGCGCGCCGGGCGGCTCCGGAGCCGACGAGCTCCGTGCCCGGCGCTCGGCGCGCTGTGGGCGAGGTTGTCCGCGTGTCCTGGGTCGGAGGTGACATCCCCCTCCCCGGCGATTGGATGCGACGTGTACGACAGGGGGAGCGGGTCGGCGGGTCCCTCCGAGCAGACCGTGCATCTCCTGGCGGCGGCGGGCAGGGCCGTGGACGCGCTGATGACCGAGCGTTGGAGTGAGGGCGGGCTGAGCCCGCTGCACCGGTCGGTCCTCAGGACGCTGGCCGAATGGGGGCCGCACGCCCGGCGCGACCTCGCCGTGAAGATGGACGTGCCGCCGGCAGACGTCTCGCGGGTGATCCGTGATCTCCTGGCGCAGGGCCTGGTACACGACATGGTCGTCAACATCGGCGGACGCCACGAGGTGGTGACGCTCACCCCGTCCGGTACGGCGGCACTGACGACGATGCAGGACGACTTTCAGTCGGTGCAGGACGTTTTGCTGGCGTCCCTCACGAAGGGGGAGCGCACCCAGCTGCACTACCTGCTTCGCCGGGTGTGCGCTACGGCCGCCCGGGTCGGCGCGGTGCGCTCGGCTTCGTCCTAGGTCGCGGTTGCGTGGCTCTCGGTCGGCACGGCAGGCTCCTGCTCGCCGAGGGTGAGGACTTCGTCGGCGTGGCGCAGCACCAGGGGGAGGTCGTGGCTGACGAGGACGACGGCCAGGCCCCGGGTTGTGCGCAGGTCGCGTAGGAGCGCCATGACGTCGGATGCGGTATCCGCGTCGAGGGCGGACGTGACCTCGTCGCACAGCAGAATGTCGGGCTCGGCGGCCAGGGCGCGTGCGATGGACACCCGTTGGCGCTGCCCGCCGGACAGTTCGTGGGGGTACCGGGAGGCGAAGTCTCCCGGCAGACCGACGGCCGTCAGGAGTTCCGAGACCCGGGCCGCGCACTGGTCGGCGGACAGCGCGAGATGGAGCTTGAGGGGCCGGACGAGGGTGGCGCCGACCGTACGGGCGGGGTTGAGGGCGCCGAGCGGGTTCTGCGGGACGAGCTGGATGCGGCGCAGCTGGTCACGGCTGCGCCGGCGGTGGGTGCCGGCGAGCGGGCTGCCGTGGAGGGTGAGGGTGCCGCCTCCTACCGGGTGGAGCCCCGCGAGGGTGCGTACCAGGGTGGTCTTGCCGCAGCCGGACGGGCCGACGACCGCGGTCAGGGCACCGGGGCGTACGTCGAGGTCGAGACCGGCGAGCGCCTGGCGGCGGGTGGACCCGGTTCCGACGTGGGCATCGAGAGAGCGCACGGTCAGAACAGCGTCACCCTTGCGGGCGCGGGGCAGTTCCGCTGCCGGCGTGCCGGGTGCGAGGGCTGCCTGGCCGGGGGCGCGTGTGGTGGCCGGGCCGAGGGTGACGGTGTCGTCGGCGCAGCGGGCGACGAACTCGGGATCGTGGCTGGAGAGGACGATCGCGAGTCCGTGATGGTGCGCGAGGTCGCGCAGGAGGTCGGCGATCTCGTCGCGCAGGGCGGCGTCGAGTCCGGCGGTGGGCTCGTCGAGGAGCAGGATCTCGGGGTGCCGTGCGAGGGCACGGGCCAGGGCGACACGGCGCTGCTGGCCGCCGGACAGGGCCGCGGGGCGGCGGCGCTCCAGGTGCTGGTCGGTGGGGAGTCGGACCTTCGCGAGGAGGTCGAGCACAGCGGCGCCGGATTTGTCCGTGGCGGTCTCGCTGATGAGACGGCCGACCTTCATGCGCGGATTGAGGCCGGACGCGGGATCTTGGCCCAGATAGGCCAGGTGCTTGCGGCGCAGGCGGCGCAGCTTCTCGGGCGCCAGGGCGAGCACGTCGTGCCCGAGGACGGTGACCGTTCCGGTGGTGACGGCAGCGCCCGGCGGTACGGCTCCGACCAGCGCACGCAGCAGGGTGGTCTTTCCCGCACCGGAGGGGCCGGTGACGGCGTGGATGCGGCCGCTTCGCAGGGTGAGGGACGCGTTGTCGAGCAGAGGAGTGCCGTCGGCGGTGAGGGCGATGGACAGTCCGGTGGCCCGGGCGGCCGGGGCGGTGTTGCTCACAGGGGGGTCTCCGGGGTGGGCCGGGCGGGCGCGATGGCTTCGGCGGCGAGGTTGACGCTGATGGCGAGCAGGCCGATGGCCAGGCACGGTGCGGCCACGGCCCAGGGGTTGAGCAGGATGCCCGGAGCGTTCTCACGGATCATCAGGGCCCAGTCCGCTTCGGGGGGTTGAGGCCCAAGCTGGAGGAATGCGGCGATGGAGACGACGTACACGCCCTCGACGAAGCGCAGGCCGAACAGCGCGAGCAGCGTGGAGCGGAGGTTGGGCAGCACTTCGCGGGTCATCAGGCACCACAGGCGTTCACCGCCGGCGGAGGCCGCTTCCACGTACCCGGTGGCGGCGATCGGCGCGGCGGCGGCCGCGACGACCCGCACGGCGTAGGGGACGCCGAGGACGCAGGCGGCTACGCCGACGGCCAGGCGGCCGCCGGTGGGCCACGCCAGGGCGATGAGCATGATGCCCAGGACGGCCGGCAGGAGGATGGCGAGGTCCGCGGTGCGTTCGACCCAGCGGCCCAGCCGCGGGCGCAGGGCGGCGAGGATGCCGAGTGCGGTGGCGGCGCCGGTGACGACCAGGGCGATGGCCAGGGCCGTGGCGATGAGCGGGGCGCCGCCGGAGAGCAGCCGGCTGAGGACATCGCGGCCGAGCAGGTCGCCACCGAGGGTGGCGGCGTCGTCGGCCGGTCCGTAGGGGGCGGTGACGGGCCGGTCGATGGCGTCGGGTGCCAGCAGGGGGCCGATCAGCGCGAGGAGCAGGAGCAGCAGCGCGGGGAGCGCCCGGGCCAGGACCCGGGCGCGGGAGGGTCGTTGGCGCGCGGTACGGGTGGTGGTGGTCATCGGTGCGTTCCCAGGATGCGGTCGCGTATGAGGTCGGCCAGGAGCAGGAGCGTGCTGATGGCCGTGCCGGTGGCGACGATGACTCCGGCGACCAGCGGGGTGTCCCGGTCGGTGAGGGCGCCGGCGAGGACCGCTCCGATGCCGGGGTAGTTGAACAGGGTCTCCACGACGACCGCGCCGCCCACCAGCATGCCGGCGGAGGTGGCGATGGACACCGCGATGGCGGGCAGGGCGCCGGGCAGCATGTGATGGGTGAGGATGCGGTGGCGGGGCAGACCGTCGAGGATCGCGGCCTGTACGTGCGGGAGTTCGGCCTGGTCGGCGAGAGCACCCCGGACGATGCGGGTGTTCCAGCCGATCTGGGGGATCGCGAGCGCCAGCAGCGGCAGCACCAGCATGTTCCAGGAGGCGGGCGCGCCGTCGGGGCCGGTGAGCGTCACGGCCGGGAGCCAGCCCGTCCACTGGGAGAGCACCAGCAACAGGGCCACCGAGACGACGAACTCCGGCAGGGCGAAGGCCGAAGTCGAGCCGACAGCGACGGCCCGGTCGACGCGCCCGCCGGGGCGCAGAGTGGCCCAACTGCCGAGGGCGAGCGCGCCGACGATGCTCAGCGCGAGGGCGAGCGAGCCCAGCAACAGCGTGTTCGGGAACGGCCCGGACAGCACCGAGCTGACGGGCTGCCCGTGAGCGGTGGTCCCGAGATCGCCGGTGGGCAGGCCGCTCATCCAGTCCCAGAACCGTTCGGTCACCGGCCGGTCGAGGCCGAGCGCCGTCCGGCGGGCCGCCACGTCGGCCGCGCTCTCGCCCCGCTCGGACGTCGCGTTGGCCGCGTCGCCGGGCAGGAGCTCGATCGCGGCGAAGACCGCGGCCAGCAGGAGTGCGAGCATGCCCGCACGACGGGCGGCAAGCCAGGCGGCCCGGCCCGCACCGGGGAGGATGCGGGCCGGGCCGGACAGGGCCTTCGGTGTGGCGGCGCCGTCGGCGGGGGACGCCGGGATCAACGGGCCAGCCAGGTCTTCTCGAGCTGGACGCGGCCGTAGCCGGGGAGCTTGGGCAGGTCGCGTACGGCCTTCCCGGCAAGGTCGATGCCGTCGGCCATGCCCCACAGGAGGTAGCCGGACTTGGCGAACTCGATCTCCTGCAGCTGGTGCAGCGCCTTGGTGCGCTCGGCCGCGTCGGCGGCCCCGATCGCCTTGCGGTAGGCCTCGTCGAAGGTGGGTTCCTGCCAGCCGGCCTCGTTCTGTCCGGCCTCGGAGGCCATGGTCTTGGAGGCGAAGAAGATCACGGAGTCGTTGGTGCCCCAGTACGTGGTGTACAGCGGTGCCTTGAGCCACGTGGCGTCCCAGAAGATCTTCGGGTCCTGCTTCACCACGTTGATCTTCACCCCCGCTTCACCGGCCTGAGTGGCGAACAGCGTCGCGGACTCCGCGAGTCCGGCGATGTCCTCGGTGGTGATCAGGTCGTAGGTCTTCGAGGTGTCGAAGCCGGCTTCGGCGAGCAGCTGCTTGGCCTTGGCGAGGTCGCGCCCCCGCTGCGGGATGTCCTTGGCGAACGCCGGGTCGCCGGTGCCCAGGATGTCGTTCCCGACGGTGCCGTAGCCGGACAGGACCTGCTTGACCATGGCGTCGCGGTCGACCGTGAGGCGCAGGGCCTCACGCACCCGCGGATCCGCGAACGGGCCGTCGGCGGTGCGCATGACGATGGGCATGGCCATGTCGTTGGTCCGGCGCAGGATCTGGAGGTCCTTGCGGGTCTCGGCGGTACGTGCGGCGACGGCGCCGACGTTGGAGGCGACGTCGATCTGCCCGGCGAGCAGGGCGTTGGCCATCGCCTGCGGGCTCTCGAAGATGCGCACCTCGATGGCGTCCAGGAGCGCCTTGCCGCCGTACCAGTCGTCGTTGCGCACCAGGCGGGCGTTGCCGTCGCGGAACCAGTCGAGCTTGAACGGGCCGGTGCCCGGAGCGCCGGCGATCTGGTCGTCCTTGGTGTCCTTCTTCAGGACGAAGGTGGTCAGGCGGGTGAGGAGCGGCAGATCGGCGTTGGCGTAGTCGGACACGAGCACGACGGTCCTGGCGTCCTCGGCCGTGATGCCCTCGGGCTTGATGCCCGGCAGGCGGGAGGCGCCGGCGGGGGTGGCCCGCAGTCGCTTCAGCGACCAGACGACGTCGTCGGCGGTGACGGGGGTGCCGTCGTGGAACTTGGCGCCTTCGGCGATGGTGAAGCGCCAGGTCTTGAGGTCTTCGGAGGGCTTCCAGCTCGAGGCGAGCCTCGGCGCGGTGTTGGTCTTGTCGCCGGGCACCGCCAGCGTGTCGTAGACGAGGCTGAGGATCAGGTAGTCGCTCTCGTTGGCCTGGCTGCCGTGCGGGTCGCGCGTGACCGAGGACGCCTTGCCGAGCGCGCCGACGGTCAACGTGCCACCGCTGCGGGGCTGCTGGGAATCGGATGCCGAATCCTTGGCGTCCTTCGATCCGCCCGACCCGCTGCTGCAGGCCGCGAGCGCACCGGCCGCCCCGATTCCGGCACCGGCCCACAACAGCTGTCGTCTGGTGACGCTCACGTCGTTCCTCGTTTCCGTCGAGCAGAAATACTTAGGTATACCTAGCCTAAATTGCGATGTGTCCGCAAGCCGCCTGGCGGAGCTTGCGGAGGGGAGTGCCCTGGCCAACGCATCGTCAATCACCGCACTGATCTGCGAAGTTGAAGTCTCGCCTCCTCGCTGCGCATCGACTGAGTGACCGGCGACACGCTTGTAGACGGACTCTTTGGTAAGGGTTGCCTTACTCGCGCGGCGTTGTTAGCTTCCTGGATGTCCGGCTGCCCGAGCCGCGCCGGCCCCCACGCCATTTCCGGGGTTCACCACCCCACCCATGCCTTCGCCGGGCCGCGCCATGCCGTGCGCCCGCACTCCCAGATGCCCACGAAACGGAAGGTGCCTCCGTGCCCACCGCCGCAGTTTCCGCCCCCGTACGCCAACTCGACGCCGACCAGGTCACCGAGCTCACCACCATGGCGGCCGAACTGCTGGACATCCACCGCTCGGCCACCAACCCCGCCCTGCTCGCCGGCCTCAACCACGCCTGCCGACGCCTGAGTCAGGGCCTGCATCACACGCTTCGCCCCGTCGAAACCGCCGACGGCCTGTTCGTGGTGCGCGGACTGCACATCGACGACACCGAACTCGGCCCCACCCCGGGCCACTGGTCCACCGTCGGCCAGGCCGGAGCCCTGTGGGACGTCGTCCTGCTGCTGGTCTCCACCCTCATGGGCACGCCCATCGCCTGGGACGGACAGCAGGACGGCCGTTTCGTCCACAACATCGTCCCCTCCCCGGGACACGAGACGGTGCAGACCGGTGCGTCCAGCAGTGTGCTGCTCACCCCGCACACCGAGGACGCGTTCCACCCCGGCCGCGCCCACCTGCTGCTGCTGTGCTGCATGCGCAACCACGACAGCATCGCCACCACCGCGGCCAGCATCCGCCTCACGAAGCTCTCGGAGGCCGATCTCACCGAACTGACCCGGGCGGTCGCCCCGATCCTCCCCGACGACGCCTACGAGGACGCCCAGCAGTTCGGCGGCAAGCCCGCGCCGGTGCCGACCCTCTTCGCCGGCGAGGACGGCCTGACCCTGCGCTTCGACCCCGCCTACACCCCGTTGGACGAGGCCGACGAGTCCTGGCGCGCCGCCTACGGGCGCCTGGAGGGCGAACTCGCCCGCGTGTCCGTCGCGGTGAGCCTGGCGCCCGGCGACGTGCTGGTGGTCGACAACGACATCGTCGTGCACGGCCGTGTTCCCTTCGCCGCCCGCTACGACGGCACCGACCGCTGGCTCAAGCGCGCCTCCGTCAGGGTGCCCGGCCGCCGCACCCGCCCCGAGAGCGAGGCCGCCGAACACGGCTACGGCCAGGCCGCCCTCGAAGCCTGGACCGCCTGAACCAGCCCGGCACCACCCCCGCCGAACCAGCCGAACCCGCTTTCCGAAGGGACACCACCATGACCTCCCAGGACACCACGACGCCGCACGACGGCACTCTGCGGATCCTGTCCATGACCGACCTCGCCGACATCGAGATCAGCCTGGAAGACGTGGTCGCCACGGTGGAAGGCGCCTATCGCACCCTGCACGCCGGCGAGTCGGACAACCCCCGCAAGCTGACCGTCAAGCCCAAGGACGGACACTCCGTCTCCTACGCCATGCTGGGCCGCGACGGCTCCCGCGAGGTCGTCGCCATCAAGACCTCGTACAAGCACGGCCTCGACAAGGGCCGCGAGGAGCAGCACTACTACACCTCCCTGACCATCTACGACGACGTCACCGGCCTGCCCGTCGCGATGATGGACTGCTCCCGCATCGGATCGCTGCGCACCCCGGCCGTCTCGGCCCTGCTGGCCCGGGAGCTGGCCGCCCCCGGGACCCGCAGCGCGCTGGTCATCGGCACGGGAACGCAGGGCCGGCTCGCGCTGCCGTTCCTGCTCACCACCCTCCCCGACCTGGACCGCCTGATGTTGTCCGGCACCCACCCCGAGGGGATCGCCGCCGTACGCGAGCACCTGCGTACGCACTTCCCCGACCGGGACGTGGAGCTCGTCACCGACCTGCGCGCAGCCGCCGCGGATGCCGACGTCATCGTCGCCACCGCCGGCGGACACACCCCGGCCGCCGTGGAGGACTCCTGGCTCAAGCCCGGGACACTGTCGATCCTCGTCGGCCACGGCCTCGCCCCGTCCACCCTGCACCGGGCCGACCGTGTGATCGCCACCAGCGAGGCGCAGATGAACGTCACCGGCACGGACATGGCCGACGCGGAGGGCAAGCTCCCGGCCGTCGATTCCGAGTTCCCGCCCGTCCTCGCCGGCCTCACCGCCGGCCGGCACAGCGCGAAGGAACGAATCTTCGCCTACAACAGCGGCCTCGTCGTCACCGACATCGCCCTCGGCCACCGCTTCGCCCAGCTCGCCCTCGCGCAGGGCCTGGGCACCGAGGTCGCGCTGTGGAAGTGAACAGCCGCCCCGTGCCCACCCTGCCCACCCTGCCGGTCCTCCCGGACGCCGCCTGCGAGCAGGTACTGGCCTCCGGGCTGCTGCCCGAGCTGGCCTACGCGTTCGGCGGCCCGTTCCACTTCCTGCTGCCCGATGCCTTCGACACCAACCTGCGGGCCATGCAGGACACACTCGCCTCAGCCGGTGTCGACGGCTTCGTGTACTTCGCGAAGAAGGCCAACAAGGCCGCCGTCTTCGTCGAACGCGCCGCCGCCGGGGGCGCGGGAGTGGACGTCGCGTCCGTCGCCGAACTGCGCGAGGCCCTCGGCCATGGCGTACGGGGCGAGCACCTCGTCGTCACCGGCCCCGCCAAGGACCCGGCCCTGCTGCACCTGGCCGTCCAGCACGGCGCACTGGTCGCGGTCGACGCACTCGACGAACTCGACGCGCTCGTCACCACCGCCCTGACCGGACGAGTCCGGCCGGCCCGCATCCTGCTGCGGGTCCTGCCGGCCGCCCAGCCCCACAGCCGCTTCGGCCTTTCCGACACGGAGCTGGCCACAGCCCTGGACCGCTGTGTCCAGGCCGGGGACGCCGTACGCATGGAAGGGTTCTCCTTCCACCTCTCCGGCTACGCCCTCCAGCCCCGCGCCGACCTCGCGGCCCGCCTCGTGGACCTCTGCCTCAAGGCCCGCGTCCAGGGCCTGGAGGCGAGCCGCATCAGCATCGGGGGCGGCCTGCCCATCAGCTACAGCGACGCCGACAGCTGGCACGGCTTCCTCGCCGAACAGAACAGCGGCCACTACCACGCCGGCAAGACCTTCCACACCGGCGACTTCTACCCGTACCACTCCCCGGTGGCAGGCGCCGAGGCCCTCGCCGCCCTCCTCGCCACCCGGCCCGAGAGCTGTGAGCAGCCCCTCGCGGCCCTGCTCAGGGATGCAGGCGTCCAACTCCTCCTGGAGCCCGGCCGGGCCCTGCTCCACCAGGCCGGCGCCACGGTGTTCCGCATCCAGGGGGTCAAGGACCGCGACGGCTACCGGATCCTGACGGTGGACGGCACGAGCCTGAGCCTGTCCGAGCAGTGGTTCAACAGCGAGTACCTGCCCGACCCCTTCCTCCTCGCGCAGGACACGGCCGGCCCGGTCGGCACCTACCCGGCGAGCGTCGGGGCTGCCACCTGCCTGGAGTCGGACATGCTCACGTGGCGGAAGATCCCGTTCCGCACCGTGCCCCGAGTCGGCGACCTGCTGGTCTACCCGAACACGGCGGGCTATCAGATGGACTCCAACGAGTCCCCCTTCCACGACCTGGCCCTGCCGCCGAAGGTCGTCATCGACCACGCCGACCGGCCCCGCCCCCGCTGGCGCCTGGACCGGCACTTCACCTGACGCACAGCACAGCCAGCACAGCACAGCACAGCGCACCCGCCCCCAGCCTGCCCCCTCCCACACTCATCTGGAGCTACCGATGCCCGGAGCCCTTCAGCGTCCCGCCGTGGTCTCCCGCGTATCCGATCTCATCGGCTACACCCCCCTGCTCGAACTCGCCTCCACCGAGACCGGCAGCCGCCTGCTGCTGAAGTTGGAGGTGTTCAACCCCACCGGCACCGCGAAGATCCGTATGGCCCGGGCCATGATCGACGCCGCCGAGGAGGCGGGCGAGCTGCGACCCGGCGGCCGGATCATCGAGTCCACCTCGGGCAACACGGGCCTGGGCCTCGCCGTCATCGCCGCCGAACGCGGCTACACCTTCACCGCCGTCGTCGACCATCACGCCTGCGCCGACAAGCTCCGCGGCATGAAGGCCCTGGGCACCGAGCTGGTCTACGTCATCGACGACGGCACCGAAGAGCTCGCCACCGCCGCCCGCGAAGAACTCGCCGAGGACATGGCACGCGGCCAGGACAACACCATCTTCACCGAGCAGCACAACAACCCCGCCAACGGCGTCGGATACTTCCCCGTCGCGCACGAACTCCACGAAGCCCTCGACGGGAAGATCGACGTCCTCATCGGCGCCGTCGGCACCGGAGGAGCCCTCTGCGGCACCAGCCGGGAGCTGACCAAGCTCATGTCCGGCTTCACCGTCATAGGCGTCGAACCCAAGGGATCCATCGCCTTCGGCGGCCCCGCCCACGACTACTACCAGTCCGGCACCGGCACCCCCGAGGGCGCCGAGATCGGCGCCCTCGTCGACTTCGACCTCATCGACGAAGGCGTCAAAGTCGGCGACGTCGAAGCCTTCGCCACCTGCCGAGCGGTCGCCCGCACCGGCCTCCTCATCGGCGGCTCGGCCGGCGGAGTCGTCTACGAGGCCCTGACCCGGCTGCCCACCCTGCCCCCGGGCACCACTATGGTCGCCCTCGTCAACGACGGCGGCGAAAAGTACATGGACACCGTCTTCAACGACGAGTGGATGCAGGACCGCGATCTCCTCAATGCCGAGGCCGAGCGGGACATCGACGAGCTGCTCACCAAACTCCGCGGGAACCGGTAAACCCATGCTGAAGACGCTCCTCCGCGACAGCCGCGCCCTCGGCGTCCTGGCCGTACCCCTGATCCTCACCCAGCTCGCGCAGGTGGCACTCACCACCACCGACACGGTGATGATGGGTCTCCTCGGCACCACCGAACTCGCCGCCGGCGGTCTGGCCATCGTCATCTTCAACCAGATCCGCACCATGGGCGTCGGCCTGCTCACCTCCGTCGGCAACCAGATAGCCGCCGCGGCCGCCCGCGCCGAGCGGTCGGCCGACGGGAGCGACGGCAGCTCCACAGGAGAGCACGCACACCACGAGGTCCGCTCCATAATCCGGGCGAGCATGACGGTCGCCACGCTCGCCGGACTCGCCGGCGCCGTCCTGATGATCCTCATCGGCCAGGCCCTGACCTGGCTCGGCCAGGACGCGGCCGTCGTCGATCTCACCCAGACCATGCTCTTCGCGCTCGCCCCCGGCCTCCTGCCGTGCCTGTGGTTCCAGGCGGTACGCCAGTTCACCGTCGGCATGCGCCGCCCCCAGGCCCTCCTGCAGATCACCATCGCCTCGATCGCGGTCAACGCCGGCCTGAACTGGATCCTCATCCACGGCACCTTCGGCCTGCCCCGCCTCGGCCTCACCGGCGTCGGCATCGCCACCTCGACCGTCTACCTGCTGTCCTTCCTCGCCCTCTACCTCTCCGCGAAGAAGGACAAGGAGCTCGCACCGCTCCTCAGCCTGGACATCACCAAGGCCGACGCGGCCACCGTCAAGCGCCTGGTCGGACTCGGCATCCCGATCGCCGCGACCTACGGCTCCGAAGCCGGCTTCTTCTCCATCACCGCCCTGATGGCGGGCTCCTTCGGCCCCGACGCGCTCGCCGCACACACAGCCGTCAACCAACTGGTCTACATCGTCTTCCAGGTCGCCGTCGGCCTCTCCCACGCCGCGTCCATCAACGTCAGCCGCGAACTCGCCCTCGGCAACCACGACGACGCCCGCCGCCTCAAGAACACCGCCCTCGCCTGCGCCGCCGCCGTCATGACCGTCGTCGGACTGCTCTACCTCACGATCCCCAAGCTGATCCTCGCGCCCTTCCTGGACTCCGGCTCCGACCAGGCACTCACCATCGCCACCCACCTCCTGATCGTGACCGCCTTCCTCCAGTTCTTCGACTGCGCCCAGAACATCGGCGTCGGACTCCTGCGCGGCCTCGACGACACCAAGAGCGGCTTCCGCATCACCCTCATCGGCTACTGGGCCGTCGGCCTCCCCGCCTCCTGGCTCCTCGCCTACGCCCTGAACCTCGACACCCTCGGCATCTGGCTCGGCCTCCTCACCGGCCTCGCCACCACCGCCGTCCTCCTCCTGCGCCGCTACTCCCACTCCCTCACCCGCCACGAGCAGGCTCACGCCGCCCCGGCCGTCGCGTAGCCGGGCGGCATCCGGATGACCCCGGGCTGGACGCTGCAGATGCAGCGCTCCGCGCTCGACCGGTACCTGATCGAATTGCTTACTCCGGCTCGTGGGTCGCAGGCGTCCCTCCGGACATAGACGGGGAGGGATGGGCGGCATCGATGCAGGTCAGGGCGAATCCCTGTGCCAGCCGGCGACCTTGGTCCCACGCGTGGTGCCTACAGGTGGGCTCCACCCGGCGCGTACCGACGGGTGGAGCCCTTCACTGTGAGACGTGACTGCCTGGTCAGGCTAGTCCTGCGCGGTGCGGCGGCGCCGCATCCACCACGTCAGGGTGACGCCGGCCGCTGCGAGGGCGGCGGCGACACCGGCGATCAGGCCCACCGGTGTGTGGGAGCCGGTGTCGGCGAGGTCGCCGTCGGGGTCCACCGGTGTGGGCGGCGTGTTGTCACCGCCGCCGGGGTCCGTGGGGTCCGGAGCCGGCGTCGTCGGGGGGTTGGTCGGCTTGCCGGTGCCCGACGGGGTCGGTGTCGGGGTGGGGTCGTCGCCGGGATCTTCGCCGCCCGGGTCCTCGCCGCTGCCGTCTGTGGCCGGGCCTGCGCCGAGGTACAAGGTGTCGAGGTCCCGGTAGGAGGCGTCATCGGACTTGCCGGAGTTGACGGTGGTGTTGTCCAGGTCCGGGTTCTGGGCGTCGAACTGCGCCTTGGGGATGTTCTGCTTGGGCTGCTTGGAGAAGTCGACGCCGCCGACGCCCTGCTTGTACAGCTTGCCGCCGTACTCCAGCTCGAACCACTCAATGCCCTCCTTGATGGACTGCATGTACGCGTCCCAGACCTTTTCGCGGGTCCAGTCCTCATGCGGAGCGCGGATCGGCCAGGACGAGACGTCGTTGGAGTTGATGATGTCGTGGAAGTCCGTCGGGGACTTGGCGTCCTGCTGACGGATGTACTCGGCGGCGACGCGGGCGTTGTAGACGGCGCGCAGCTCCGCGTACTTGGGGTCCTTGTTCACCCGTTCCTGGATGACCGGGACGATGTTGGCGTTGACCGAGCGTTCGATGGCCTTCTTCTCGGCGTCCGAGAGGTCGGTGCACTCGGTGGATCCGGGGACGGTGTAGTCGACGTCCAGCCACTCGGCGGAGACGTCCATCGGCGATTCGAGGATGTAGATCCCGCCGTCCTGCTCGCGGACCTTGGCCTCGTCGGGCTCGATCCAGAAGCGGGTGCCGGGGAAGCAGGGGATCCCGTTGCGGCGCGGCGCGGTGTCCCAGTACAGCTTGCCCCCGGGATGCTTGTCGGGGTTCAGGGCCTCGGAGAAGTCGTGCTTCATGACCAGGTCGGCGTCGAGGAGGACGCGGCCGGCGTCGGTCTTGCCGAACTTGGCGTCCATGACCTTGTCCGGCTGGTCCGGGTTCAGGTTGACCCAGAACTTTTCGGGGGTCAGGGCGAGCCAGGTGAACAGGGCGTCGGAGGAGAGCTGCATCCGGACCTCGCCGCCGAAGCCGGGGTTGTTGTCCGGGTCGGGCATCTGGTCGGCGCGCATGGAGTAGCTCATGCCCTTGCCCTTTTCGAGGCCGCCGACGTACCGGAGTTCCATGGTGGTGAAGTCGACGCCGCCCGGGCCGCCCCTGGGGAGGGTGCCCCTCGGGTCGAGGCGGTTGGCGTCCCGCTGGTAGCGCTTCGCCTCTTCCAGGGTCTTCCCGGAGGACAGGGCCCGGTCGTTGGCGGGGCCGCGGGTACCGCACGTGTTGGCGCCGGCCGCCGAGAGCTGCGTCGTGCCGGTCTGGCAGGCGGGCGCGAACCACCGCTGATGGTCCGAGTACCCCTTGATCGGGGTGGTCTTGGGCACCGGGTTGTATATGCGCTGGTTTCCGCGCACCTGCCCGGTCTGCCCGTTCCGCATGTTGCGGACGTCGCGCTCCAGGTCGTCGATGAGCTTGACCTGGCCCTTGGTGAAGGGCTTCGCGCCGGTGAAGCGGAACTTGTGGTCGGGCATCGACTTGGCGACGACCCGGTCATTCGCAAGCTGCTTCGCCGTCAGCTTCGAGTTCGACTTGAACTCGTTGAACTCTTTGCTCTTCTGGTTGTAGGCGTCGTACCGGCGCTCGCCGACCTTGTCGCCGTTCTTGTCGAACAGCTCGACGGTGACCTCACACAGCCAGTCCGGGCCGACCAGCTTGTAGTCCTTGACGAGCTGCCGTTCGAAGCCCGAGCCCTTGTGGTTGTTGATCTGGTTGCGGATGTACCGCTTGTCGAACCAGTGCTTGAACCCCAGGTTCTCCTTGTTCGCGAAGTACCGGGCGTAGATCTCCATCGCCCGGTCCGCAGGCTTCCCCGACGCGTTGGCGATCTTCTTCCATGCCTCGACGTTCTTGTCCAGGTCCCCGGGGACCTTCGACAGGGCCTCGGTCTTCTGGGCGGCTGTCGGTGTCTGAAGGCCGTCGTACGCCTGTCCCGGAAGGTCGAATTCGAAGTTCTTGGGGAGGGCGGTGTCCTTGTACAGGTTCCCGGTCGGGTTGTCGGGGAACCCGGAGTCCGGCGGTGTCGTCGGGGCGGTCGGGAGGCCGTTGCGGGTGTCGCAGCGCTTTCCGGATCCCGCCTTCAACTTCGCCGAGACCGGCGGCAGCTTCGGTGGTGCGGCCTCGACGGCCTGGAGTCCGGTGGTGACGATCGCGGCCGTCAGGCCGACAGCCGCCGCGAACCTGGCTGCTAACCGCCACTTGGACGGTATGCGAATGTGTTTGTTCAAGAGCTCGTCTTTCCCTCTCCGGTGGGGCCTTGAGGGGGGTGTGGGCGGCGCGCGGGGCCCCCGTGACATGTACGCGCCACCCGACCACCATAACCTCCACCCGCCACAGGCAAAGACGAGTTAAAGCGTGTCGGCGAATCATCAAGTCCGCTGGGCGGGCGGCCAGTTCACGCGTCGCGGTCCTCGGCCCCACGCGCACCCGGCGACCTGCGCCTAGACGAAGTACAAGCTCTCCATGTCCCTGACCGCGTCCTCGGAGTGCCGCACACGGAAGGCCGTCGTCTCCATCTCCTCCCACCCCCACGGATCCGAATGCCCGAGCGCCAAGCCCCCCAGGCCGGCCCAGTGGACCTCGTTCGCGGGCGCGTTCAGGTCGACGCCGGCGTTGTCCACCATCCACCCTCTGAGATCCAGGGACGCGATCACCGCACCCGGATCGCCCGAGATGACGAACGGCTCGTCGTCCGGCCATCCCGATGCGTGGAACATCGCTCCGTCCGGCAACCACACGAGGTTCTCGGTGTGCTCCATCCCGCCGTGGTAGGAGACCCGTCCCACGATCCGCGCATCCGGGAACCGCTCCCGCAACTCCTTCGCGGCCGACCGGAGCGGCTCGTCGTTGCCGTCGGTCGCGAATGCGGGAGTCGCGATGCTCAACATGCCGCCCCACGCGGCAGCGTGGACGATGTCCAGATCGGACCGTGCTGCCGATGGGAGCGGGGTCTGCGCGGAGCGCGGCCCGAGGTCCTCCAGGACGGCCTCGATGCCCTCGAACGACTCGACGAACGCGCGTGCGCGCCCAGGGTCGTTGGGTGGAAGGTTACGGGCGTCGACGTTGAACGGCGCCTCGAACACCGTCAGATGGCACAGACTCATCGAGCCGCGCACGATCCGGTCCGGTGCAGAGGTCCAGTAGGTGTTCTCGTTCATGCGGGCCACCGTAACGGCCGGCGATGACAGAAGCGCCGTTACTGCCCGCGGGCGGGATCCTCGGCGCTGGTTCAGGTGCCGGTCGCTCGGGCCGAGCGGGACTGGGCGCGTAGCGCAGGCAGTCGGGCGCGCTCGTCCGCTCCGGCGAGGCTCTCGCCCAAGGTCAGGAGGGAGAGGAGCCGCACCGGCCGGCCGGCCGCGGCAGCAGCCTCCACTTTGCGGTGGCCGTCGAGGAGGAAGTGGGTCAGGCCCCCGTGCACGGACGGGTCATCTGCCAGGCCGAGGAAGGACTGGCACACGTCCAGCGTGGAGGCCGCCACCGCCGTGGGGACCGTTCCCTCCCCCATGCGCGCGACGTACTCCTCGACACGCTCCCGTTCGTTCCACGTCGGGGGAACCATGGGCCCGACGAATTCGTAGAGGTGGGCGTCCGCGTCCACCACCAGGGACAACTCGAGTAGTGAGCGCACATCTGGCCGGACGGGCCGGCCAGAGCGCCACGTCACGGCCCGCCGACGGCGCGGAGCGCCCCGCGGCGGGTGGCTGCGGGGCGCCTTGTGGGAGTTAGTCGACCTGCTCCCCGTTGTACGTACCGCCCTTGCAGTAGTTGCCATCCTCATTGACCGCCGGCGTTCCGCCGCCCTGCTTGCACTCAGAAGGGGTGACGACGGTGGGGGCACCCTGTGGAGTGGCGGCGCCGGCGGTGGCGGCACCTGTGAGGCCGAGTCCGGCGAGGGCTGCCGCGGCGATGACGGCGGCGAAGGTTCGTCGAATGCGCATTCGGTTCCCCTTTCAGCAATTGCCTCTGTTGGGGCACTCTTCAGCTTCTCACCCCTGGGGGCGGCACGTCCTGTTGGGCCGTGCGGGTTGTTCCGGAGGGATCCTAAGATTCGTGTTGACCTGCGGAAACACGTCCATGTGAGCTGTCTCGACCGGCTGGTCCACGAGGAGTCCGAAGCCGCGCGATCGCAGTTGCTCAGCGCGGCCGCCCCCGGTGCACAGGACGGGCGGGGGAGAGGATGCGACGCTGAAGTGAGGGCCTGCACATGGATGCGACGCGGAATCGGGCGGTCAGTCTGTGCGCCCGCCGGCCGGGGGCACCACGCACCGAGCGTCGCCAGGCGGCCTACCGCGTGGATCCGGCCCGCCGGGACCGGGACCGCGCGACCAACCCGGAAGGCAGGTGCGTCCCATGCGCACGTCGACCCGTATCGCCGGTGCCCTCACCGGCCTGACCCTCGCCCTCGGCGGTGCGGTCCTCGCCGCTCCCGCGGCCCGGGCGGACATCCCCGCCTGTACGCAGATGGCCGAACAGGCCGGTGCCACCGCTTCCGACTCCGTCACAGCGGCCTGCAGCCGTGGCGTGGTCGGAGACCTGCAGAGTTGTGTGACCGGGCTGACCGAGGCCGGAGTGGCGGGCGGCGCCGCGACCGGTGCCTGCCGGGCGGCGGCCCACGAACCGCGTTAGAGGATCACGCGCGGCACCCAGCGCACCCAGCGCGGCACCCAGCGCGGCGCCCAGCACGGCGCCCAGCCTCGCCTCGCGGGCCTCATGCGGAGCGCCCATGCTGAGTGCGAGGGCGCCGTCGTCTTGAGACTTGTCCTTCCCGAAGGCCGAACGAAGGCGCCTGAGAGGAGGAGGAAGTCATGTGCCTGCGAAGAATCCTGGGCCTCGCCCTGGCCGCGGCAACCCTTGTCGGCATGAGCGCCGTCGGCGCTGTCAGCGCCGGGGCCGCCTCGTCTCCGAACATCTCCAGAGACGAGTGCACGGCCGCCGGCGGACAGATCGTTTCGAACCCCTACGCCGGCGACGCCTGCGCGCTGCCCGACGGGACCAAGCCGAGAATCACTTGATTTCCCAGCTGAATTGATCAACGAGCGGTGTTGACGCTCGGCAGGTCTTGAACACGCGCAAAGAACGAGCACGACCCCGCAGGAGAATGACCAAGGAGCCGACCGGCTCGGTGCACCCGCCGGTCGGCTCCGCCATGCTCCTCGGCGACCCCTGGGACGACTCCGTCGTTCGGCCCATCAAGGGCACCGGCTGCAACGCCGAAGAGAACCAAGCGGAGTCGCCCCCCTCGCGTTCCGGTACGCCTCCGTGCCCCAGGCCGCCCCGATGACGGCGGTCCCGTACCCCGGCCGACAGGCCCGGAGGAGATCCCCGCATGCGCGTTGTCCTGCCCCTGACCGCCGTCACCAGCGCCGCGCTCCTGCTCGTCACGGTCACCGGCGCGACTCCCGCCGCGGCAGACCGGAACCCCGACGGCACACCACTGGTCAAGGTGTCCCAAGGCGACCCGTACGCGGACTGCACCATCGGCGCGATCTCTCCCGACAGCGTCGTCTATCCGGGCACCGAGGTCGAGCCGTACCTGTCCGTCGATCCGCGCGACTCGAAGCGCGTGGTCACCGTGTTCCAGCAGGACCGCTGGAACGACGGCGGCGCCCGTGGCCTGGCGGCCGGCTGGACGACGGACGGCCGCACCTTCCACCTGAGCACGCTGCCGTTCAGCCTCTGCGCCCCGGGCGGCGCGGACTTCGAGCGGGCCACCGACCCCTGGGTGAGCACCGGACCGGACGGCACCGTCTACGCGAGCGGCGAGGGCGTCGACTTCGTCAAGAGCACGCGCACCGGCCTCCTGGCCGCCACGTCCCGCGACGGCGGCCGCACCTGGCGCAACGTGACCATCACGCACGCCGACGAGCAGCCGTTCTTCAACGACAAGCCCTCGCTCACCGCCGACCCGATCCGCGAGGGCACCGCCTACCAGGTGTGGAACCGCCTCGACAACGACCCGCCCGGCCCCAGCTCCCTCGACGGTCCCGGCTACATCTCCGTCACCCGCGACGGCGGCCGCACCTGGAGCGAGGCCCGGCCGTTCGTCGACACCAGTACCGTGCCCAACACCCAGACCATCGGGCATCTGATCGTCGTCGACAGGCGCACCGGCACCCTGTATGACTTCTTCGACAGGATCACCCACTCCGGGGACCTGAGCACCGTCGTCGAAGCCCGCTACGAGGTGGTCACCTCGACCGACGCCGGAGAGACCTGGAGCGCCCCGGTCACCGTGGCCCGGGACACCTCCGTACCGGAGGTCGACCCGAACGACCCCGCCAAACTGCTGCGCGCCGCGTCCACCCTGCCCAGCCCGGCCATCGACCCCAAGACAGGCACGCTGTACATGGCGTACGAGGGCTCGGACTTCTCCGGCGGCAGGTTCGACTCCGTCCAGCTGGTGCGCTCCACCGACGGCGGACGCACCTGGGGAGCCCCGGAGCTGATCAGCCCGGAGGACGTGCCGGCCTTCTCACCGTCGATCGCGGTCGACGAGCGGGGCACGGTCGCACTCACCTACTACGACCTGCGCTTCCTCAAGCCGGGCGACACCACCACCCTGCCCACCGCCTACCAATTGGCCACCCTGCCGCACGGGGACCCGAAGCAGCGGAGCGAGCGACGCATCTCGCGGATCTTCGACTGGCTGCAGGCACCGTTCGCCGGGGGCTACTTCCTCGGCGACTACCAAGGTCTGGTGGCGGACGGCGAGGGAGTACGGGCGGTGCTCACCGAGACCAACTCCGGAGCACCACAGAACCGTACGGACGTGTACAGCGGCAGCTTCCGCACCCACTGACCGACGCGGACGCGTGCAGGTCGTTCCCCGTGCCGGCCTCGGCTCGCGGTCCGGGTCCTTGAGTGCCCTACTCCGGCCCGAGCGGGGGCAGCGGTTCACGGGCCGCGTGCCAGGTGGGCGGGAGGGCGGTGACGCCCGTGCGGGCGGCGATCACCCCGCCCGCGATGGCGCAGGTCGTATCGATGTCGCCGCGCCCGGCGACGGTGAACCAGAGGCCCTCGTGCAGGTCGTCGAGGTGTCCCGCCGCGCACCAGAGGGCGAAGGGGACGGTGTCGGGACCGGACATCCGGTAGCCGGAGCCCAGCACCTCCGCGGAGTGCCGGAGCGAGGTGCGTGCCGGCATGCGGGCCGCGACCCGTACCCCCGACCGGACGTCGCTGTCGGGGAGTCGTACGGCGACCGCTCGGAGGAAGTCCGGGCGTGCCGGGGCGGGCCCGCCCCGGCTGCGCGTGGCCAGCGCCGCGGCCACGGCCACCGCCACCGCCCCGGCGACCGCCTCCGGGTGGTGGTGCGGGACCGTGCTCTGGCGGGCGGCCTGCTCGACGACGGCGTCGAGGTCGTCGGCGTGCCAGGCGCCGAGCGGGGCGACGCGCATGGCCGCGCCGTTGCCCCACGAGCCCTGGCCGTCGAACTGCCCGGCGACCACCTCCCGCCAGGGCTCGCCCGCGCCGATGCGGCGGAGCACGTCGTGCATCGAGGCACCGTAGCCGCGGTGCGTGTCGTCGGCGTAGGCCTCGGCGAGGCGCAGGGCGAGGCGGTCCTGGTCGACGGTGCCGCCGCCCTCGGCGAGTTCCCGGACGAGAACGAGCGCCTGGGCGGTGTCGTCGCTCCATTGCCACAGCGGCTCCGGGGGCAGGACGCGTGCCTCCAGGGCTGCGGGCCCTTCGCGGCGCAGGATGCCGAACCAGCGGTCACCGAAGGCGAGCCCGGACAGCGAATCCAGCGCGGCGGCAGGCAGATTGATCACCGGAGCAGTATCACAAGGCGACGGCACTCCCGGCACCTGTGTTGGGGGTGCGTGCTCGGCTACGGGGTCTGCGCCGGGGCGAACTGAGTGAGGACCAGCAGGGTGTCGACGAGGTCCTCGGCGGGGGCGCCGGTGGCCAGGCGGCGCAGCTGCTGGCCGAAGACCAGGGCGACGGCCACGCCCGCCAGGCGTTCGGGGTCCGGTACGCCGAGTTGGGTCAGGACCCGGGTGGCCAGCAGGTCGTAGGCGGCGAAGCACTCGGCCGCGGCGACGCGCAGCCGTTCGTCGCGGCCGGCCTGGACGTACAGCTCGAACGGCGCGATGTGCCGGCTGTCGAAGGCGTTGCCGCCCGCGACCTGTGCCACCACCTCGGCCGCCTGTCCGATGTCGAAGCGGTCGTCGGAGCACGCGTCGGCGAGCGCAGTGAAGTGGCGGGTCTCCTCGGCCACGAAGTGAAGCAGGCTCTCGCGCAACAGCTCGTGCTGGGTGGCGAAGTGGTAGGTGACGGACCCGAGGGAAACGGCCGCCTCCTTGGCGATCCTCCGATTGGTGACGGCGGCGATGCCGTCCTGCCCGATGATCCGCAGCACGGCGTCGATGATGCTCTGGCGGGTGTCGGAGGCATGGGGCATGTCCGCATTCTGCCCCATCGGACGCCGTGCCCGCCGCGGCAGGGAAGGGGAGTTGGGGCGCCCGCGGTGTGGACAGGGGGCAGCGCGATCCCTACTGTTCGTTCGAACGAACAGAAGAGTGCCGTCGCGCGGGAGTCACGGGAGTCGTCGTGGACATATCCGGATCGAACGTTCTGCTCACCGGGGCCACCGGAGGCATCGGCGCCGCCCTGGCCTCACGCCTGACCGCGCAGGGGGCCCGTCTCACGGTCACCGGGCGGCGGGAGGAGGCCCTCAAGGCCACCGCGGAGGCCTGCGGCGCCCGCACCGTGGTCGCCGACCTGGCCGTCCGGTCCGACGTCGTCGGCCTCGCCGAGAGCTGCGCCGAGACGGACATCCTCGTCGCGAACGCGGCCCTGCCCGCCAGCGGCAACCTGCTGGACTACACGGAGGAGCAGCTCGACCGCGCCCTCGACGTCAACCTGCGCGCACCCGTGCTGCTGTCACAGCTGCTCGCGGCGCGCATGGTGGCCCGCGGCCGCGGCCACATCGTGCTGGTCGGTTCCATCTCCGGCAAGGCGGCGACCAAGTCGACCTCCCTGTACAACGCGACGAAGTTCGGGCTGCGCGGATTCGCCCTCGCCCTGCGCCAGGAACTCCGGGGCACGGGCGTGGGAGTGTCCCTGGTGCAGCCCGGATTCGTCCGCGACGCCGGGATGTTCGCGGTCACCGGCGCCGCCACGCCGAACGGCATCAGGACCGTCACGCCCGGCCAGGTCGCCGACGGCGTCGTACGAGCCGTCCGGCGCGACCGGTGCGAGGTCAACGTGGCGCCGCTGGAGCTGCGGCTGCTGAGCGCCATCGCCGGGCAGTTCCCCGGGTTCGCCGAGCGGGTCCAGGCCCGGGCGGACGTCGACGGCTCCGTGCGACAGATCGTCGAGGCCCAGCGCTCACGCCGCTAGGACGTCACCGCACCCGCACGTCGTCCCCCCATCCGCACCTCATCGCACCCGCACGTCTTCCCTGTCACTTCACGTGAAGGAGAGCACGGCTGTGTCGAGTGAACACCTCCCGAACGCGGCGCCCGGCCCCGACCCGGACCGCGGTCCGGGTGTCGAGCGCAGGTCCCTGCTCCGATTAGGGGCCATGCTCGCCGCGGGCGGAGCCGCCGCGCTGGTTCCCGCCCCGGTCGTGTACGCCGCGACCAGGGGCCAGGGGACCGGCGCGGAGACCACCACCTACAAGGGGCACTCCCCGTACGGCAACGACCAGTGGGCGTACGTCGCCTTCGACGTCCCCGCCGGAGTGCAACGGATCTCCGTGTCCACCTCCCACGACGCCGCCGCCGGCATCCTGGACCTCGGCATCTTCGGCCCGTCCGGGTTCCGCGGCTGGTCGGGCGGCGAACGGGCCGGATTCACCCTCTCCGCGGCGGACGCCACGCCCGGCTACCTCCCGGGGCCGGTAGAACCCGGCGGCTGGTCCGTCATCCTGGGGCCGATGGTCGGCGCCGCCGGCGGCATGGCCTGGCAGGTCGATGTCACCCTGCACCACGGAGAGCCGCTGCCCCAGGCCCCGTACGACCTTCTGCCGGCCTCGGTGGCCGGACGGGGACCCGGCTGGTACCGCGGCGACCTGCACCTGCACAGCGTGCACTCCGACGGGAAGCGCACGGTGGACGAGATCGTCGCGGCCGCCCGCCAGGAGGGGCTGCACTTCATCGCCACCTCCGACCACAACACCAGCTCCACCGGGGTGACCTGGCGCGGAAACGTCCCGACGGACCTGCTGGTCCTCAACGCGGAGGAGGTCACCACCCGCCACGGCCACTGGCTGGCCGTCGGCCTGCCCCAGGGCGAATGGGTGGACTGGCGCTACGGCCCCGCGGACCAGGGGGTGTTCGACGGCCACGCCCGGCGCGTGCACAGTCTGGGCGGGCTCACGATCGCCGCCCATCCGCTCACCCCGGCGGCCGGATCCTTCTGGGAGTTCGGCCTCGACCGCGTGGACGCGCTGGAGGTGTGGAACGGGCCGTGGACCCTGGACGACGCCGCCAACATCGCGGCCTGGCACGTCATGCTCTGCCTCGGCAAGCGGGTCGCCGCCGTCGGCAACAGCGACGCCCACAGCCCCGCGGACGCCGTGGGCCGGCCCCACAACGTGGTGCGCGCCACCAGCCTGTCGACACCCGCCGTCCTGGACGCACTGCGCCTGGGCCGGTCCTACGCCGTCGAATCCGCGGCCGTGACCGTGGACTTCACCGCCCGCGCGGGCGGGGCGGTCGCGGGACCCGGCGAGGAACTGCCCCTGTCGTTCTTCGACACCGTCGACGTGACCCTGAACGTGACGGGCGCCCCGGACAGCATCGCCACGCTGTACACCGAGTGGGGCATCATGGCCGCCACCTGCATCGACGGCAGCGGCAGGGGACAGCTGCGGTGGCGCGGCTGGGGCAAGGCCTCCCTGTTCGTCCGGGCCGAGGTGCGCCGGCCCAAGCCCGCCTCCACCACGCTGGACCAACTGGTGGCCCTCACCAACCCGGTGTGGTTCTACTCCGCCCGACTGCCCCCGTACGACGTCGAGCGGCGCGTGCTCTTCCACACCGAGCGCCACCCCGACGGGGCGTGGGGCAGCATGCGTCCGCTGCCGGGTGCCGCCGCCGGCGCCGCCTCGTTCGCCGGAGTGCAGAGCGCCGCGGCCGGCATGGCGGACGGCTCCGTCGTGGTGCTGGGCATCGCGGCCGACAACGGCCTGTGGCTGACGGTCGTACGGGGAACGGCCACGGTCCGGCCCTGGCAGCGCGTCGCGGGACCGGACGGCTCGACCGGCTTCACCGTACGGGAGGCGGACATCGCCGCCTTCGCCGACGGCACGTGCCAGATCGTGGTGACGGCCATGGACGGCACCACCTACCACCAGCAGCGGCGCGCCGACGGCGGACTGCCCGGGTTCCGGGCCCTGCCCGGCCTCACCGCGAAGAGCCGCTGGGGCGCGACGAAGGTGTCGGTCACCGCGATGCCCGACGGATCCGCCCAGCTGCTCAGCTACGGCACGGACGGGGCCATGTACCACTGCGCCCGCGGGCGGGACGGTACGTGGACGGCCTGGGGACGCCTGGCCGGCGCCAACGGGGCCCCGACGTTCTCCGGCCCGGCCCTGGCGATCACCGGCATGCCCGACGGCTCCTCCCAGGTCCTCGCGATCGGGCTCGACGGGATGGTGTACCACCAGCTGCGGCGGCCCGACGGCTCCTGGTCCGGTTTCCGGGCCCCGCGGGGCGTCACCTCGCCCACCATGGGGGCCAGCGCCATCGGCATCGCGGGGACGCCCGACGGCTCGGCCCAGGTCGTGGCGGTCGGGCTCGACGGACGGATCTGGCACAACATCAGGAAGCCGGACGGCTCCTGGACCCCGTTCGCGCAGATACCCGGCCCGAACGGGAGGGACTCCTTCCGCGCGGGGCAGGTCCGCATCACCGCCCTGCGCGACGGCACCACGCACCTGACGGCCATCAGCGCCGACTAGGCCGTTTCCTTCATCGAGCCGCTGTTGCCGGATCGCACGCCGAAGCAGGGTGGGCGGTGGCGGGATCACCGGCGGGTGATCGACGCGATCGCGTTCAAGTACCGCACCGGGACACCGTGGATGGAGCTGCCCGGGCACTTCGGGTCGCGGAGAGGGTGTTCACCGCCTTGCTCGCGCAGGCCGACGCCGACGCCGACGGCGACCTCGACTGGGTTGTCGCGGTCGACTCCACGATCGTCCGGGCTCACCAGCACGCCGCCGGGGCCCGGCAGAAGGGGCCCCGGCCGGCCATGCCCTCGGACGCTCCCGCGGCGGGCTGACCACGAAGATCCACCTCGCCGCGGACGGCCCTTGGGCGAGGTGATCTGAAGGCGGCCTACACCAGGAGCGGCCGCTTCCTCAGTGCGTCAGCCGGTGATCGAGAAGAAGATCGAGCCGTCCTCGGCCCACCACCAGGCGCCCTCGCCCTTGTTCCATTCCGAGGCCCAGCCGTCGAGGGCCTCGATGAGCTCCCCGAGGTCGTACCGGAGATCGGCGTCGACGCGGTCCAGCACCGCGCGGTAGGCCTCCACCGCGGAGCCGGCCTTCGCGAGGGGCCAGCAGCCGATCTCCGGTGAGCCCTCCAGGGGATGGGGTATGTGGAACCCGATCTCCGAGGGCGGCCCGCTGAAGACGTACTGGTAGGGCAGCAGCTCGGCCGGGACGCCCGCCGAGCTGAGGGCGTCGTCCAGGGCGGAGAAGTAGGTGACCGGGCTCCGGTAGCTCGCCAGGGTCGAGCTGTCGCTCGCGTTGTGGTCGATGATGATCTGGAGGGCCGCGTAGTAGGCGCAACCGGCGTAATCGGCGGAGGAGTCGGCCCGGCCGGAGACCAGCTCCTCCAGGGCGTCCGGGACCGACAGCCCCCAGTCCACGCCCTGGTGGTCGAGGCTGTCCTGACGTGCCTTCGCCTTGACGCGCATGTTGTCCAGGCGTCGTGATTCGTCGGCGCTCAGGTCCAGGGCGGGCACGAAGCGCACGATCTCGCCGCGGTTCGCCATGCTGTAGTTCACTACCTTGCTCATGGGTTCATGCTGTCAAAGGGCACTGACAGCCCGGTGTCCGGGACCGGTTCGCAGGTGTCGGAGCCGCTCAGACCGCAGTGGCTCCGGCGTTGACAGACAAGAGTGTGAGTGGTTGAGTACTCACATGAAGAACGAACGACCCCGGAAGCTGTCCACCGCCGAAGAGCGCCGCGAGACGGTGCTGCGCACCGCCATCGGCGCCTTCGCGGCGCGTGGCTACTGGGGCACCACCACCACCGAAGTGGCGAAGGCGGCCGGCATCTCGCAGGCATACGTCTACCGCCTGTTCCCGAGCAAGGAGCTGCTGTTCACCGCGGTGGTCGAGCACTGCTTCGTGCAGGTCCGGGCCGGTCTGGAGCGCGCGGTGGCCGAGGCGGGCGGCAGCTCCGCCGAGGTGGTGCTGGAGGCCATGGGGGATGCGTACGCGCTGCTGATCAAGGACAACGACCTGATGCTGATCCAGCTGCACGCCCAAGCCGCGGCCGTCTCCGAGCCGGCCGTGCGCGAGGTGGTCCGGCAGGGTTACGCCCGGGTGGTGGAGTACGTCCGCGGCGCCTCGGGTGGCACCGAGGAACAGGTCCAGCAGTTCTTCGCGCTGGGCATGCTGTGTCACCTCATCGTCTCCATGGGGGCCGACGAGGTGGACGCCCCCTGGATCCGCACGCTGTCCGCGGGCATCACGCACTACTGAGGTCCGGCGTCGCCGCGTCATCGCGCGGTCGGGCCCGACGGCGGGGCACCAGCCCCGCCTCTTCTTGGGCGTCAAATGTGAGTGGTCAACCACTCAAGGAGGGTCGTGTGAGGATCACCGCCACCACCCGGAGTCCCGGAGCGGCGCTCGCAGCTCTGGCGGGGGCGCAGTTCACGGTCATGCTCGCCACCTCGATCGTGAACGTGGCCCTGCCGCAGATCCGCGCCGGCGTCGGGCTCTCGGACAGCGGCACGACCTGGCTGGTCAACGCCTACGGCCTGGCCTTCGGCGCGCTGCTCCTGGCCGGCGGAAGGGCGGCCGACCTGCTCGGCCGGCGCCGGGTGCTGATCGCGGGGCTCGCGGTGTTCGGGGCAGCCTCACTGGCGGCCGGGCTGGCCGTCTCCTCCCCGGTCCTGATCGCGGCCCGTGCGGTGCAGGGCCTCGGCGCGGCGGCGATCGCCCCGGCGGCCCTGGCCCTCGTGATGGAACTGTTCCCGCCGGGATCCGGCCGGGGGAGGGCACTGGGTGTGTGGGGCGCGGTGTCCGGCGCGGGAGGCGCGGCCGGAGTCCTGCTCGGCGGGGTCCTCACCCAGGCGTGGGGCTGGCAGTGGATCTTCTTCGCCGTCGCCATCGGCATCCTGCCGGTCCTCGCCGGCACGGCGATGAGCGTGCCGCGGACCCCGGTCACCGGCAGCGGCCGGTTCGACCTGCCCGGCACCACCACCGTCTCCCTGGCGCTGACCGCCCTGGTGTGGGGCCTGACCACCGCCCGCCGCTCGGGCTGGACGGACACCTCCGTCCTCGGGGCCTTCGCCGTCGCCGCCGTGCTCATGGCGGCGTTCGTCCTCATCGAGCGCCGCCACCCGAATCCGCTGCTGCCGCCGCGTCTGTTCCGCGCCGGCCGCGTCACCGTCGGCAATGCGCTGATGGCCCTGCTCGGCTCCGTGTGGATCGCCCTGTTCTTCTTCCTGCCGCTCTACCAGCAGCAGGCCCTCGGCTCCAGCCCACTGGTCACGGGCCTCGGCCAACTCCCCCTCGCCGCGGCCAACATGCTCGGCTCCACCCTCGCCCCCCGGATCTCCCGCCGCATCGGCGCCACCGCGACGGTGACCGGCGCCCTGCTGACCGAGGCCGCCGGACTGCTCTGGCTGTCCCGAATCAGCGCGGACGGCAGCTACCTCGCCGACCTCCTCGGCCCCGGCATCCTCATCGGCCTGGGCCTGAGCATCGCCTTCGTCCAGCTCACGGCCCTGTCCGTGGAGGGCGTCGCCCGCCGGGACGCCGGGCTGGCCGGGGGCCTGGTGAACACCTCCCGGCAGGTCGGCGGCGCCATCGGCCTCGCCGTCCTGGCCACCCTCGCGGGCACCGTCACCACCCACGCGGCCGCCCACCAGCCGCAGCTCGAAGCGCTCACCGCCGGCTACCGCGTCGCCTTCGGAGTCTCCGCCGCCGTCCTCGTGGCCACCGCCGCGCTCGCCCCGCTCCTCACCCGCCGCACCACGGCCGCCCCCTCAGGGGCGAGCCCGCTCCCGGCCCCGCAGCCCGCCGCGGACGGCCGCCGCTGACCATCCGGCCGTACGCACCACCGACAGCACGCCAACCGAGAGGAAGAACCATGTTCACCATCGACGAGACCGCTCCCGCCATCGTCCGCCTGTCCACCGTGATCGACGCCCCGCTGGAGCGGATCTGGGCCCTGCACACCGACATCGACGCCTGGCCCGGCTGGAACGCCCACGTCGACCAGGCCGAGCTCGACGGCCCGCTGCTGCCGGGCCGCTCCTTCCGCTGGAAGACGCACGGCCTCGACATCATCTCCACCATCCGCGAGATCGTCCCCGGTGAGCGGCTGGTCTGGGGCGGCCCGGCCAACGGCATCGAGGGCGTCCACGTGTGGACCTTCGAACAGACCGGCAGTCAGGTGACCGTCCGCACCGAGGAGTCCTGGAGCGGCGGCCCCGTCGACGCCGCTCCCGCCGAGCTCGGGCAGGCCCTGCACGCCTCACTCACCGCCTGGCTCGCCGCCCTCAAGGCCCGCGCCGAGCAGACGGCCTGACCCCGGCCGCCTGACCCCGGCCGCCCGGCTCCGGCCGCGAAGCCGGCACCAGCACGAGCCCCGACCCCGTCGCCGTCACCCTGTCACCGTCACGCAAAGCGAGGTTCCTGCCATGACCACCACCGACAAGAAGCCGTACCTGACCGGCCACTACACCCCGGCCGTCGACGAGATCACCGCCACCGAGCTGACCGTCGAGGGCTCCCTGCCCCCCGAGCTGACCGGCCGGCTGCTCCGCAACGGACACAACCCCAAGCCCGGCGTGACCCCCACCCACTGGTTCAAGGGCAGCGGCATGGTCCACGGCATCCGCCTGCGCGACGGCCGCGCCGAGTGGTACCGCAACCGCTGGGTGCACACCCCCGCCCTCGACGGCGCCCCGTACATGACCGATCGCGGGCCGGACCTGACCGCCAGTACCGCCGGCACCCACGTCATCGAACACGCCGGACGGCTCCTGGCGCTGTGCGAGGCGAACCTCCCCTTCGAGCTCACCCGCGACCTCGACACCGTCGGCGCCTACGACTTCGACGGCAAGCTGACCGGCGCGATGACCGCGCACCCCAAGGAGGACCCGGTCACCGGCGAGCTGCACTTCTTCGGCTCCTCGCCGTTCCCGCCGTTCCTCACGTACTACGTGGCCGACGCCCAGGGACATATCAGCCACAGCGCCGAGGTGCCGGGAGCGACCGCCTCCCTCAAGCACGACTTCGCCGTCACCCGCAACCACGTGGTCTTCATCGAGGGCACCGTCACCTTCGACCCCACCGAGCACTCCGGCATCCCCTACGGCTGGAACGACGCACAGCCGGCGCGCATCGGCGTCATGCCCCGCGGCCCGCAGGGCGCCGCGAAGACGCGCTGGTTCCCGATCGAGCCGGGCAGCATGCTGCACGCCGCCAACGCCTACGAGGACGCCCAGGGCCGGATCGTGCTGGAGGGGCCGACCGTGGACCGGGAGGGCTTCCGGCTCTCGTGGAACTGGTGGGTCGGCGCGCCCGGGCGCGGCACCGAGCCCAGTACCCGCTCCTACAACCGCCGCTGGGTCGTCGACCTGGCCACCGGCCGCGTGGACGAGCGGGTCATCGACGACCTCGCCATCGAATTCCCCACGCTCAACGAGGAGTACCTCGGCGCCGAACACCGCTACCAGTACGCGGTCTCCTTCCCCGACCAGGTAGGTCACGACGGCTACGGCATCGTCAAGTACGACCGCACCACCGGCGCCCGTCACATCCACCAGGCCGGCGACGCCCGCCTGCCCAGCGAGGCCGTGTTCGTCCCCGCCGCCGGGGCCACCCGCGAGGACGACGGCTACCTGCTCACCGTCGTCTCCGACCTCCAGCAGGACGCCTCCCAGCTCCTGGTCCTCGACGCCTCCGCCCTCGAGCGGATCGCCACGGTCCACCTGCCGCGCCGGGTCACCGGCGGCATCCACGGCTCCTGGATCCCCGACGGCGACCTGGACGGCGACCTGGACGGCTCCGCCAGCTGAACGCCGGAGGCCGTGGCCCCGGGGGACTCCACCCCCGGGGCCCGGCGCCGTCTCAGGGGGCGATCGGGAGCTGTCGCTTGTGCTCGGTGAGGCGGTAGCGGTGGGTGATGGCCGCGTAGGCGGCCTCGCCGACGGGCTTGCCCTCCAGCAGGTCGTCGATGTCGTCGTACGTGACGCCGAGCGCCTCCTCGTCGGGCCGGCCCGGCTTCAGCGTCTCCAGGTCCGCGGTCGGGGTCTTCACCGTCAGACCGGCGGGCGCGCCCAGGGCCTGGGACATGGCCCGTACGCGCCGCTTGGTGAGGCCGGTGAGCGGCACCACGTCGGCCGCGCCGTCGCCGAACTTCGTGAAGAAACCGGAGACCGCCTCGGCGGCGTGGTCGGTGCCGACCACCAGGCCCTCGTGGGCGCCCGCCACCGCGTACTGGGCGATCATGCGCTGCCGGGCCTTGATGTTGCCGTGCACGAAGTCCTGGTGGTGCGCGTCGCGGAAGCCCGTGCCGCCCGCCAGTACCGCCTTCAGCGCCGCGTCGCTGGCGGCCTTCACGTCGACGGTCAGGACCCGGTCGGGCCGGATGAACTCCAGCGCCAGCTGAGCGTCCGCCTCGTCGGCCTGGGTGCCGTACGGCAGCCGCATCGCGAAGAACGTCGCATCCTGCCCGGTGGCACGGACCCGCTCGACGGCGAGCTGGCACAGCCGGCCCGCGGTGGTGGAGTCCACGCCGCCGCTGATGCCCAGTACCAGGGAGCGCAGGCCCGTGGAGGTCAGCTGGCCGGCCAGGAAGGCCACCCGGCGCTCGATCTCCTGCTGCACGTCGAAAGACGCGCTCACCTGGAGATCCCGGGCGATCTCCTGCTGCAGGGGTATGGACGCCAGGTCGGTCACGGCTGCTCCTCGGTCGGGCCCGTGGGCGGGGGCGGGGCGCGCCGCGGGGCCGGGGCCACGGGCGCGTGGATGGGGGACGGAAGCACTCTAGAGGACGGCCGCGACCGCCCGCTCAGGGCATCCGGCCAGGTCGGCGCGGTCGCGGCACGGGCGTCCGGCCAGGTCGGCGCGGTCCCGGCACGGGCCTCCCTGGCGCGCGCATCCCCGCACGGGGTGTCCCGGCGCCGCGGGCCGGCGCAGGGCCTATTCGTCCGGCCGTCAGCCTGTTGGCCCAGTGGCGACTGACATGCCGTCACCCGGGGTCCTACGCTGCGCAGTGCGCATGCCCCCGGGCATCCAACAGCGCACCGCTGTCGCGACCTCCAGCGCCGCCCGACAGTGCCCAGACCCGCCGGCGAGGTCTCGCCCCGCTGGCGGGCCTGCCCCCGACCTCCGGCCGAAAGGTCTGCCTCCCGATGTCCCCACGCACCCCGTGCGGCTCCCCGCCCCGGCCCCGCCGACGCCGCCGCCCGCGCCGGGCGTTCCAGCTGGCCGCCGCCCTGCTCCTCAGCCTGATCAGCCTGCCCGCGGCCGCGGCCGCGGCCCCCGCCCGCGCCGACGTCGGGGACATCACCGAGTACCCGCTCCCCGCGGCCGGCAGCTCTCCCGGCGACATCACCACGGGATCCGACGGGAACCTGTGGTTCACCGAGCAGGGCATCCGGAAGATCGCCCGGATCACCCCCACCGGGGACCTGACCGAGTACCAGCTGCCCGGCGACAACAACAGCCCCGTCGGGATCACCGCCGGGCCCGACGGCAAGCTGTGGTTCACCGACGTCAGCCGCCGGATCGGGAACATCACCACGGCGGGCCTGATCACCGAGTACGACCTGCCCGCCGGCAGCGGCACACCGTTCGCCATCACCACGGGGCCCGACGGGAACCTCTGGTTCACCGAGGACCCCGGTGACCGGATCGGCCGGATCACCCCCACCGGGAAGATCACCGAGTACCCCCTGCCGAACCCCGGCAGCGGCCCGGAGTCCATCGTGACCGGGCCCGACGGGAACCTGTGGTTCACCGAGATCACCGGAAACCGGATCGGGAGGATCACCCCCAAGGGCAAGATCACCGAGTACCCCCTGCCCAACGCCGACAGCGGCCCGGACGTCATCACCGCCGGGCCCGACGGGAACCTCTGGTTCACGGAGCTCTTCGGCAACCGGATCGGCAGGATCAGCACGGCCGGGGTCATCACCGAGTACACCCTGCCGGCCGCCGACAGCGGCCCGGACGGGATCGCCGCCGGGCCCGACGGCAACCTGTGGTTCACCGAGCAGCTCACCGACGGGATCGGCCGGATCACCCCCGACGGGGACTTCGCGCGGTACCCGCTGCCCAACCCGGGCAGCCTCCCCGTCCGCATCACCGCGGGGCCGGACGGCCACATGTGGTTCACCGAGATCGGCGGCGACCGCGTCGGACGGCTGGAGCTCGACGCCGGTCCGCCCCGGGCCGACCTGGCGGTCCGCCTGAGCGCACCGGCCTCCGTACGCGGCGGCGCCGAGTACACCTACGACGTCACGGTGACCAACAAGGGGCCCTTCGCCGCGTCGGACGTGGCCGTCACCCTGACCCTGCCGCGCGGGGTGCAGGTGACGGACGCGCCCGCCGGCGCCGACCGCCGCACCCCCACACCGCCGACCTGGCGCGTCGAGGCCCTGGGGGCCGGACAGTTGCGGGTCTTCCACGTCACGGTACGGGCCACCCAGCGGCCCGCCATCACGGCCAAGGCCGCCGTGACCTCCGCGACCCCGGACCGGAACAGGAGGAACAACACCGACCAGGCGACCACCCGGGTCCTCGGCCGCTGAGCCCCGTCACGAAGGCCGCCTCGTCGGAGGGCACGAACCGCGGTCTCGGCGACCGAGGCCGCGGCGTCCCGCGCGTCACCCCCTGACCGGATCCTGACGGCGCTCGGCCCGCTTCATACGCCTCACCGACGGCCGCCCCGATCGGTAGGCTGGGACCGCCGGGCGCCTGCGACGGGGAGGTACGGGATGGGTGACACCGCGACCGCACCGGAACCGGAATCGAGAGCCCTGCCAGGACCCGCACCGGAACCCGGGGCCGGGCGCGGGGCCGGGCGCGGGCCCGGGTCCGAAGCCGACGCCGATCCCGGGCTGTACGGCCCGGCATCCGTCACCTGGCACTGCCACGGCGACCCGATGATGTGGATCGCCGGCGTCCGGGCGCTCTACCTCCAGGCGCTCCACCCGCGCGCCGTCCGCGGAGTCATGGAGAACTCGGACTTCCGCCGGGACGCCTGGGGCCGGCTGCTGCGCACCGCCGACTTCGTCGGCACCCTCACCTACGGCACCACCGAGGCCGCCGACCACGCCGGCAGCCGGGTCCGCGCGATCCACCGCAAGCTCTCGGCCACCGATCCGGGCACCGGCGACCGCTTCCCCGTCGACGACCCCGAACTGCTGCTGTGGATCCACTGCGCGCAGATCGACAGCTTCCTGCACGTCCTGCGCCGCTCCGGCGTCCGCCTCACCCCCGCCCAGGCCGACCGCTACGTCGACGAGAACCGCGTCAACGCCCGCCTCGTCGGCCTCGACCCGGCCGGCGTGCCCGCCGACACCGCCGGGCTCGCCGCCTACTTCGAGCGGATCCGCCCCGAGCTCGCCGCCGGCCCCGACGCGCACGCCGTGGACGACTTCCTGCGCGCCCCGCCGGTCCACCGCCTCCTCGTCCCTGGCCGAAACCTGCTGTGGCGCCCGCTCGCCGCTCTCGCGTACGGTTCCCTCCCCGGCTGGGCGCACCAGCTGTACGGGCGACCCGCACCGGCCCCGCGCAGCACCTCCCGGCGCCTGCGCCTCACCGGACGCGTGTTGCGCAGCATTCCCGCAGGTCTGCGCTGGCAGCTGCCTCCAGGTCACATCTTGAAAGCGATGCGCCGCATGGGCCCCGGGAGCCGCCCCTCGCCGTACACACTGCGTACATCAGCGGCCATACTGGACCGGCCGGGGAGGGCGTAGCACGACAACGGGGGCGGCTTTAAGACATGGCGGAGTCCAGACTGATCCAGGGCCGGTACCGGTCGCTCGATCTGATCGGGCGCGGCGGCATGGGCGAGGTGTGGCGCGCCCGCGACGAATCGCTGGGCCGGCAGGTCGCGGTGAAGTGCCTCAAGCCGATCGGCGCCGAGCAGGACGCCCACTTCACCCAGGTGCTGCGCGAGCGGTTCCGGCGCGAGGCGCGCGTGGCCGCCTCCCTCCAGCACCGCGGTGTCACGGTCGTCCACGACTTCGGCGACGACAGTGCCGCCGGCGGTCCCCTCTACCTGGTCATGGAGCTCCTCGAAGGCCGCAACCTCAGCCAGCTCCTGGAGGACAACGAGACCCGTCCGCTCCCCGTGGACGTCGTCGTCGACATCGCCGAGCAGATGGCCGCCGCCCTCGGCTACACGCACGACCAGGGCGTCGTGCACCGTGACCTGAAGCCGGCCAACATCATGCGGCTCACCGACGGCACCGTGAAGATCTGCGACTTCGGCATCGCCCGCCTCGCCCACGACATCGGCTTCACCGCGAAGCTGACCGGCGGCGGCATGGCCATGGGCACCCCGCACTACATGTCGCCCGAGCAGATCGCCGGCGGCGAGGTCGACCACCGCAGCGACCTCTACTCCCTCGGCTGCGTCCTGTACGAGATCGCCACCGGGGCCCCGCCCTTCGACCTCGGCGACTCCTGGTCGGTGCTGGTCGGCCACCGCGACACCCCGCCCGTGCCGCTGCGCGAGCACCGCCCCGAACTGCCCGTCTCCTTCGAGCGGGTGGTCCTGGACCTGCTCGCCAAGCGCCCCGAGGACCGGCCCGGGGACGCCCGCCACGTGCACCGCCGGCTCGTCGAGGCCCGGCTGGGACCGGGCGGGCTGCCCGGCGCCCAGGCCCCGCTCCCGGCGTGGGCCCGCGGGATGACCGCCGGGCGCAAGGCCGGCATCGACGCCCGCCCCGCGAGCGGCGAATGGGCCGTGCTCACCGGCTCCTGGACGGCCGCCCGCCCCGGCGGCGGCCGGTTCGCCGCCCGTCCGAGCGGCGCGAATCCCGTCCTCCGTCCGAGCGGTGGCAACCCCGTCGCCCGTCCCAGCGGCGGTAACCCCGTCCTTCGTCCGTCCGGCGGGCAGCCCGCCGGAGGCCCCGGCGTCCGCATCGTCCGCCCCCAGCCCACCGAGGACCCGCGCCTGACCGTGGCGTACGGGGTTCCGCGCGGCCGCGGCCCCCGGGAGACCGGCCCCGACGCGCTCGCCGCCGGCCACACGCGGGCGTACGCCCTCAGCCGTTCGGGCCGGCCCGAGGAAGCGCTCGCCGTGTACACGGCGGTGGCCGAGGGGCGCACGCGCGAACTCGGCCCGGACCACGCCGACACCCTCGCCGCGCGCCAGGAGACGGCGTACGAGCTGGGCCGGCTCGGCCGCCACCAGGAGGCGTACGACACCTACCGCGCGGTGCTCGTCGCGCGCGAACGGACCACGGGCCCGCTCCACCCCGACACCCTGCGCTGTCGCCACAACCTGGCCTGCGCCCTGGGGGCGCTGGGCCGGTTCGCGGACGCCCACGCCACCGCCGTGGCGGTCGCCGCCGACCGGACCGCCGTCCTGGGCCCCGACCACGCGGACACGCTGCTGACCCGGTACGAGGCGGCGTACGCGCTCGGCCGCCTGGAGCGCTGGCAGGAGGCCCTGGCCGGCTTCCGCGAGGTCGCCGCCGTACGGGAGCGGGTGCTCGGCCGCGACCACCCCGACACCCTGGCCGCCCGCTACGAGGTCGGCATCGCGCTCGGCCGCACCGGGAACAGCGCCCAGGCCCTCGAACTGTTCCGGGCCCTGGTCCGCGACCGCACCCGCGCCTACGGGGCCACCGACCCCGAGACCCTGCGCGCCCGGCACGTCCTCGGGGTCAACCTGGGCCGCCTGGAGCGCTGGGAGGAGGCGGTGGCCGAGGCCCGGCAGGTGGGCGCCGTACGGGCCGAGGTGCTCGGCGTCGAGCATCCGGACACCCTGGTCAGCCGCCGGGAACTCGCCGTCGGGCTCGGCCGGCTGGGCCGCTGGGACGAGGCGCTGCCCATCTACCGGGAACTCTCCGGCATCCGCGAACGGTCCCTGGGCGACGAGCATCCCGACACGGCACTGGCCCACGCCGACGAAGCCCACTGTCTGGAGCGGCTCGGCCAGGTGTGCTACCAAGAGCCATGACGACCTTCGGGCGGGACGTGTACGACGACGTGATCGTGGGCGGCGGGCACAACGGCCTCGTGGCCGCCGCGTACCTGGCCAGGGCGGGCAGATCGGTCCTCGTCCTGGAACGGCTCGGGAACACGGGCGGAGCGGCGATCTCCAGCCGCCCCTTCACCGGCGTCGACGCCCGCCTCTCGCGGTACTCGTACCTCGTCTCGCTGCTCCCGGCGAAGATCGTGCGCGACCTGGACCTGCGGTTCGCGGTGCGCAGGCGGACGATCTCCTCGTACACACCCGTCGAACGCGACGGCCGGCCCGGCGGGCTGCTCGTGGGCGGCGGCGACCAGCGCACCCGGGAGTCCTTCGCCCGGCTGACCGGCTCGGACCGGGAGTACGAGAGCTGGCGCGCCTTCTACGGGACCACCGGGCAGGTGGCGCGGAAGGTGTTCCCCACCCTGACCGAGCCGTTGCCCACCCGTGCGGAGCTGCGGGCCCGGATCGACGACGAGGCCGCGTGGCGGATGCTGTTCGAGGAGCCGCTCGGGCAGGCGGTGGAGCGGCACTTCGCCGACGACCTGGTCCGCGGGGTGGTCCTCACGGACGGGTTGATCGGCACCTTCGCGGACGCGCACGACCCCTCGCTCGCCCAGAACCGCTGCTTCCTCTACCACGTCATCGGCGGCGGGACGGGGGACTGGGACGTCCCGGTCGGCGGCATGGGAGCCCTGACGGACGCCCTCGCCGCCGCCGCGCGGACCGCCGGGGCGGAGATCGCCACCGGCCACGAGGTGCTGCGCATCGACACGGACGGGACCGCTCCGGCCGAGGTGGTGTTCCGTACGGCCACGGGGGAGGGCCGGGTCGCCGGCCGTACGGTGCTGGTGAACGCCTCGCCGCGGGCGCTGGCCGAACTCCTCGGCGAGGAACCGGCGAAGGAGACGCCCGAGGGCGCCCAGCTCAAGGTCAACATGCTGCTGCGCCGGCTGCCCCGGCTGCGGGACACCACCGTGGACCCGCGCGAGGCCTTCGGCGGCACCTTCCACATCGCCGAGGGGTACGCCGAACTCGCCCGGGCGCACGCGGAGGCCGCGTCCGGCGAACTGCCCTCCGTACCGCCCTCGGAGATCTACTGCCACTCGCTGACCGACCCGACGATCCTCGGACCCGAGCTGGTGGAGCAGGGCTACCAGACGCTCACCCTCTTCGGCCTGCACACCCCGGCCCGGCTGTTCGCGCACGACAACCACCAGGCCCGCGAGGTACTGCTGACCGCCACCCTCGCGCAGCTCGACGCGCACCTGGCCGAACCGCTCACCGACTGCCTCGCCTTCGACGCCGACGGCCGCCCGTGCATCGAGGCGAAGACCCCGCTGGACCTGGAGCGCGAACTGGGGCTGCCCGGCGGGCACATCTTCCACCGCGACCTGTCCTGGCCGTTCGCGGACCCGGACCCGGAACCGGACCCGGACTCGGGCGGGGGCGGCCGGTGGGGCGTGGAGACGGCCCACCGCAACGTACTGCTCTGCGGCGCGGGCGCGCTCCGGGGCGGCGGCGTCAGCGGGGTCCCCGGGCACAACGCGGCGATGGCGGTGCTCGGGCACTAGACCGTGTCCGGCGCCGCTGGGGAGGCCGGCGGGGCGAGTGGCTGAATCCGGCCGCTCCCGAAGGCGCCGGCACCCCGTGCCCCTGGCCGACTTCGCGGCGCACGTCGTCGGCGTCGTGCGCGCCGTGCACCGCAACGGCCCCGTGATCCTGGTCGGTCAGTGCCTCGGCGGGGTGACGGTGAACGCGGTCGCCAACCAGGTGCCCGAGCTGATCTCCCACCTGGTGTACGCGTCCGCCTTCTGCCCGACCCGGCACGCCTCGATGGCGGAGCTGATGGCGACCCCGGAGGCGGCCACCAGCGCCCTGTTCCGGCTCACCGCCGTCCGGACCCCGCCGGAGCTCGGCGTCAACCGCGTCAACTGGCGCTCGGGTGACCCCGCCTTCTTCGCGGCGGCCAAGGAGGCGCTGGGCAGCGACCTGCCGGACGCCGAGGTGCGCGGGCTCCTCAACACCC
Source organism: Streptomyces sp. NPDC029164 (assembly GCF_055563995.1). Classification (NCBI taxonomy): domain Bacteria; kingdom Bacillati; phylum Actinomycetota; class Actinomycetes; order Kitasatosporales; family Streptomycetaceae; genus Streptomyces; species Streptomyces sp. NPDC029164. The sequence goes on from NZ_JBVHWW010000001.1 coordinate 461,343, forward strand.
TGGAGCCGGACGAGACCGCGGCGATCGGCGCCGCCGACGCCCGGGGGCTCCCGCAGGCCTGGGGGGACGAGCGGGAGCTGGTGGCGCGCATGTGCCGCTGAGCCGGCGGAGCCCCGGCGGTACCTACGGGAGCGGTTCGATGACCACGATCGGGATCTCGCGGTCCGTCTTGGCCTGGTACTCGTCGTACGCGGGCCAGTGCTTCACCATCACGGGCCAGTACGCGGCGCGCTCCTCGGCGGTCGCGGTGCGGGCCGTGCCCTGGAGGATCCTGGCGCCGACCTGGACGCGGACCTCGGGGTGCGCGGTCAGGTTCCGGAACCACAGCGGGTGCTCGGGGGCGCCGCCCTTGGAGGCGACGAGCAGATAGCGGCCGTCCGCCTCGCCGTAGATGAGGGGGGTGCGCACGGGGTTGCCCGAGACCCGGCCCACGGTGGTGAGCAGGAGGGTCTGGGTGCCGTTCCAGTCGTGGCCCTCGGAGCCGTTGGACGCCACGTACTGCTTGACGTGGTCAAGCTGCCAGCTTCCCGGCCGGGGGTCGGTCGGGTTGTCCCAGTCGATGGCGGTGGTCATGTGGTGTCGCCTGCCTTCGCGTTGAACGGTCAACGAACCTCAACTACGGGTACCAACGCCCGCGGGTGCGGTGTCGATTCCGCCCGGGAGGGTGAATCCGTCGAAGAGGGCGTCCATCGCCCGGTACGCGGCACGGGCCGGGGTCGCGCGGACGGCGAGATCGCGGACGGCCATGGCGAGCGGGTGGGTGAGGGCGGCGATCCGACCCGCGCGGCGGGCGCGGACGCGGATGGCGTCGGTGCGCGCGCAGCGGGCCGCGCTGTAGGCGGCGAGCGCGGCCGGCACGTCCGTACCGCCCGCCCCGTCCAGCAGATGGGCGAGGACCGCGGCGTCCTCGATGGCCTGGCAGCCGCCCTGCCCCAGGTTGGGCGTCATGGCGTGGGCGGCGTCGCCGAGCCAGGCGAGCCGCCCGTGGTGGAAGCGGGGGAGCGGGGCCGCCAGGTCGTACAGGTCGTGCTGGAGCACGGCCGCCGGATCGATCCGCTCCAGCAGGGCCGGGATCGGGTCGTGCCAGCCGCCGTAGCGGCGCAGGAGCTCGGTGCGGACGTCAGCGGGGCGGTGGCCCTCGGGGACGGTGGCGGTGGCGAAGACGTAGGTCCGGCCGTCGGCGAGCGGGACGACGCCGAAGCGCTCGCCGCGCCCCCAGGTCTCGGCGGTGACCGCGTCGGCGCTGCCCGCGGCGGCGGGCAGGACGGTGCGCCAGGCGGTCTCCCCGCTGTAGCGGAGGCCGGGGTGGTCCGGGAAGTACCGGCGCCGGAGCGGACTGTGGATGCCGTCGGCGGCCAGCACCAGATCGGCGCCCCCGAGGTCGCCGTCCGAGGTGCGGACCACCGGGGACCCGTCCGCATCGTCCACCGAGTCGACCGCGACGCCGTACCGGATCGTGCCGTCGGGCAGCGCGGCGGCCAGGGCGCCGGCGAGGGCCGAGCGGTGTACGGCGAGCGGCGGCCCGCCGTAGCGGGCGGCGAGCGCGGCCGTGTCGGCGCGGCTCAGCCAGCGGCCGTCCGCGCGGCGCAGGCCCATCGCGGCGGGGACGGCCCGGCCCACCGCACGGGTGATGTCGAAGCCGATGGCGTCGAAGGCGCGCAGGGCGTTGGGGGCCAGGACGATCCCGGCGCCGACGGCGGTCGGCCCGGGCGCCCGCTCGCACACGGTGACCCGCCAGCCCCGTCGGTGCAGGGCCACGGCCGCGGCGAGCCCGCCGATCCCCGCGCCTGCCACGACCGCGTCACGATGAAGTGCCGACATCGCGCATCCCCCTCTTTCCTTCTCTTCCTCTTTCCCGTCCTCTACAGCTGTAGAGGACCGAGGGCTTCACTCTACAGCTGTAGAGTGAGCGGATGTCCACCCCTCGCCAGAGCGCACGCAGCCCGGACCGCAGGACCCTGATCGCCGACACCGCGATCGACCTCGTCGCCGCCGCCGGGCTCCGTGGCCTCACCCACCGCGCGGTCGACGGCGCGGCCGGGCTGCCGGCGGGCAGCACCTCGTACTACTTCCGTACGCGGACGGCGCTGATCGCCGCCTGCTACCAGCGGCTGGCCGATCTGGACCTCGGCGACCTCGGCGACCTCGACGGCGGGGGCCCGTCCGTGCTCCCGGGGCCGGACCGGGACGCGGCGGCCGCCGCGCTGGCCGGACTGCTGTACCGCTGGCTGACGGTGGGGCGCGAGCGCCAGCTGGCCCGCTTCGAACTCAGTCTGGAGGCGGCCCGCAACCCCGCGCTGGAGGCGGATTTCCTCCGGGCGGGGCAGGGGCCCCGGGCCCGGGCTGCGGGCATCCTCGCGGCCCTCGGAGCCGAACGGCCCGAGGAGGCCGCCGAGTTGCTGGTCGCCTGGACGGACGGGCTCCTGTACGACCGGCTGGCCGGCGCCCTCGCCCGCTCCCGCCTGGCCCCTGACCAGGCCGAACTGGCCGCCGTAGCGCGCCGGATGATCGACGCGGTCCTCGCGCACCACGGCTAGGATCCGGCCATGATCGCTGAACTGCAGTGCGTGGTCCTGGACTGTCCCGATCCGCAGGCGCTGGCCGAGTTCTACCGGGCCCTGCTGGGCGGGAACGTCAACCAGCCGGACCGGCGCTGGGCGGTCGGCGCGGACTGGGCGACCCTCCACGCGCCGTCGGGTCCGGTCCTCGCCTTCCAGCGCGCGGCGGACCACCTGCCCCCGCGCCGGCCGGACCCCACCCGGCCGCAGCAGTTCCACCTGGACTTCGGCGTCCCGGACCTCGACCGCGCGCAGGAGCAGGTGCTGGCGGTCGGCGCGACGCTGCTCGACGGGGACACGGGCGGGCGCGGCTGGCGGATCTTCGCGGACCCGGCGGGGCACCCGTTCTGTCTGGTCCGCCACTAGCGGGTGCCGGGTGCCGGGTGCCGGGTGCGGGGTGCCGCGTGCCCGGTACTGCGTATCGGTGTCGGGGTCCGACAAGTCGGACCCCGCCTGCGTCGACCAAGATCATCAGATGCAGAATGTCCACATGCTGATACCGAACACGCTGAAGACGGCAGCGATCGACGATGCTGCGCTGATCAGCCGTTCCCTGGCCCGGGCCTTCGACGACGACCCGATGATGCGCTGGTTCTTCCCCGACGACGCCTCGCGCGAGGCGTCACTCGGCGCCTACTTCACGACGCTCTTCGCCCGGCAGTACGTCTCCAACGCCGTGTGCGAGGTCACCGAGGCCGCCGCGGCCTTCTGGGTACCGCCGGAGGGGCAGGCCAAGGCCGTTCCCGACGCGGAAACCATCCAGCGGCTGCAGAACATCCTCGGCGACCGCGCCGAGCTGTTCGGGGCCGCCGTCGAGGCGGCCGCGCAGCACAGCCCCCAGGAACCGCACTGGTACCTCGCGGTGCTCGGCGCCGACCCCGCCGCGCAAGGCACGGGCCAGGGGGCCGCACTGCTGCGCTCGGGCCTGGCCAAGGCCGACGCGGCGGGCCTGCCCGCCTACCTGGAGTCCTCGAAGGCGTCCAACCTCCCCTTCTACGAGCACTTCGGTTTCACCGTGCGCGAGGAGGTCCGGCTGCCCGGTGGCGGCCCTACCCTGTGGGCGATGCGCCGCGAACCGCGCCCTGCGGCCGACATCGAGGCCGTGTGACGCACCGGGGCGAGCGGACCCGTCCGCGTGGGTACGGATGGCCGCTCGCCCCGGCCCACCACGCGTCGTAGGCTGCATCCCGCACAGGACGGACGGGAGGCTGAGATGGCCGAGACGGTGGTGGCCGAGGTGACGGTGACCGAGGTGATGGCCGAGCTGGCCGCGCTCGAGGACCCGAAGGCCCGCGCGGTCAACGAGAAGCACGGTGACGACCACGGTGTGAACCTCGGCAAGCTGCGCGCGCTCGCGAAGCGGCTGAAGACGCAGCAGGACCTCGCGTGCCGGCTCTGGAAGACGGACGACACCGCGGCGAGGCTGCTGGCGATCCTGATCTGCCGCCCGAAGGCGTTCGCACGTGACGAGCTGGACCTCATGCTGCGCGGGGCGCGCGCCCCCAAAGTGCACGACTGGCTCGTGAACTACGTGGTGAAGAAGAACCCGCACCAGGAAGAACTTCGCCTGGCCTGGTCCGCCGACCCGGACCCGGTGGTCGCCAGTGCCGGCTGGGCGCTGACCACCGAACGCGTGGCGAAGAAGCCGGAGGGCCTCGACCTCGCAGGACTCCTCGACGTCATCGAAACGCGGATGAAGGACGCCCCGGAGCGCCTGCAGTGGGCGATGAACCACTGCCTGGCGCAGATCGGCATCGAGCACGCCGAGTACCGGGCCCGTGCCCTCGACATCGGTGAGCGCCTCGAAGTGCTCAAGGACTACCCGACTTCCCCGGGCTGCACCTCCCCGTTCGCGCCGGCCTGGATCACCGAGATGGTGCGCCGACAGGACGCCAAGTGAAGGCCCGCCGGCCGTGATCCGCTGAATTCGGGGGCGCGGAATTCGGGGGCGCGAACACCTGGGGGGCCGGATACTGCGGTTGCCGCAGACCCGCCGAGGAGTCCCGATGATCACCTGGCGCCGGCTCGCCGAGCCCGACTTCCCACGACTGGGGCGGTGGCTGGCGCAGCCGCATGTCGCACGCTGGTGGAACCACGAGACCTCCCCGGAGGCCGTCGAGCGCGACTTCTGACCCGCCGTGCGGGGGGAGGAGCCGGCCGAGGACCTGCTCCTCCTGCTCGACGGCGAACCGATCGGTCTCGTGCAGCGCTGCCGCCTCGCCGACTACTCGGACTACCTGGTCGAGCCGGCGGCCGAAGTCGAGGTGCCCGACGGGGCGGTGACGATCGACTACCTGATCGGCGATTCCGGCCTGGCCGGCCGGGGGCACGGCACGCGCATGATCCACGCGGTCGTCGAGGCGACCTGGACCGACCATCCCCACACCGCGGCGATCATCGTCCCGGTCCAGGCCGCCAACCGGGCCTCCCGGCGGGCCCTGGAGAGGGCGGGCCTGTACCGCGTCGCCGAGGCCTTCCTGGAACCCGACAACCCCGTCGACGACCGCACCCGCTTCGTCTACCGCGCGAACCGCCCGTCCCACCCGGCCCCCACCGGGTGGGCCCGCCGGGCCCCGAGGACCAGTCCCAGTCCCAGTCCCCGCCCCCTTCTGTTCTAGTCCGCGGAGCGGGTCCAGCCGATGGCTTCGAGGCGGGGGGCGTCGGTGGGGCGGTCTTCCGCGAAGAGGAGGTGGGCCGCTTCCGACACGCGGACGATGTCCACGTAGATCCCGCGGCCGACGTAGCGGCCGGTCGCGGTGTGGCGGAATCGCAGGCGTACCTCGCGGCCCGACCAGGCGGCCGTCAGGGGGGCTTCGAGACGGTGCCAGGTACGGCCGGACCAGCCGCTCACCGAGCCGCGGGTCCATTGCTCGGGCGCGCCGCCGGTGGACCGGACGGTGCTGAAGGGCAGCGGTTCCCAGTGCTCCCCGTCGGGTGAGGCCTCCAGGTGCAGGGCGCCCTCGCCGGGCACGGTGTCCCACCACACGGCGCAGCGCAGCCGGGCGGCCGCCGTGGCCGGGGTGAGCGGTGGCAGGGTGAGCGTGCCCGAGGCGCCCGGCCGGATCCCGGAGAACCAGGCCGCGCCGCCGTGCCGGGTGCGGACCGGTACGGCGCGGGCGAAGCGGTTGCCGACGGCGACGCGCGGCGCGCTGCCGGCGCGCCAGGTGCGCACGGGGTGGACGGAGTTGCCGAGCAGGATCAGGAAGGAGTCGGTGGACGGGTCGAGGACCAGGGAGGTGCCGGTGAAGCCGGTGTGGCCGGCGGAGTGCGGCGTGGCCATCGCGCCCATGTACCAGTGCTGGTAGAGCTCGAAGCCGAGGCCGTGGTCGTCGCCGGGGAAGGCCGTGTTGTAGTCCGTGAAGAGCAGCTCGACGGAGGCGGGGCGCAGGATGCGCTTGCCGGCGTAGACCCCGCCGTCGAGGAGGGCGCGGGCGAGGACGGCCAGGTCCCAGGCGGTGCCGAAGATGCCGGCGTGGCCCGCGACCCCGCCGAGCGCGTACGCGTTCTCGTCGTGGACCTCGCCCCACACCAGCCCGCGGTCGAGGCCGGACCAGGGCGGGCGCTGCACCTCGGTGGCGGCGGTGGCCCGGCGCCAGGAGAGCGGTGGGTTGTAACGAGTGCGCTGCATCCCGAGTGGAGCAGTGATCTCGTCGCGGAGCAGGACATCCAAAGGGCGACCAGTGATCCGTTCCAAGAGCAGCTGGAGGGTGATCAGGTTCAGGTCGGAGTAGCGGTAGACCGTCCCAGGAGTCTCCTGCGGCCTCACCGACCACAGCAGCCTCAGGCGGCCCTCCGGCGTGGACTCCTTGTAGAAGGGCGCCCAGGAGCGCAGCCCCGAGGTGTGCGTGAGCAGTTGACGAACCGTCACCACCTCCTTGCCGCCCCCGGTGAACTCCGGCAGGTACCGCCGCACCGGAGCCTCCAGCTCCAACTGGCCCCGCTCCATCTGCTGCACGGCCAGGATGGAGGTGAACAGCTTGGTCAGCGAGGCCAGATCGAAGACGGTGTCCTCCGCCATCGCGATCCGCTCGGCCGCCGGGAACTCCCGGACCCGGTCGGTCCGCCCGTCGTAGTCCGCGTAGCGCACGGCCTCGCCCATGGCCCGGTGCAGGGCGATGGTGCGGCCCCGGCCCGCGAGGACCACCGCACCGGCGTAGTAGGGGTGTTCGGGGGAGGGGCCGAGGAACCGCCGGGCCTCGTCCGCGACCCCCTCCAGGTGCTTCTCCAGCAGCCCGGCCTGGCGTGGGGACCCGTACCGCAGGCGCAGGCCCTGGAGCGCGCGTCGCTCGGCGGGGTTGCCCGAGGCGCCGGCGGGGCCGGGGAGCGCGGCGTGCAGGACGAGTACGCCGCCGAGGGCGAGCAGCCGCGCCCCGAGCCGGCGGCGGCTCAGCCCGCCGCCGGCCTTCCCGGGCCCGCCCGTCGCCGCGGTCGCTGTCGTGGGTGCGGCCTGGGCTTCGCCGCCTGCCGCGCCGTGAGCCCCCGTTCGTGTTGCCATGTCCACCTCCTGGTCCCTGTCCGAGTCCTCCTGCGGCGCCGTCTCCCAGGGCTCCGCCCCGGACTCTCCCCCCGACTCCGTCCGGGGGGTAACCCCATGCCTCAGACGCCGGCGGGGCCGGATTCGTCCGGCCCGTGCGCCGGCCGGTTCGTCCCGGCCGGCCGGCCCGCGCCGGGATCCGCGCCGAACGCTAGTGGGTATCTGCCCGTCCGTCGGGCACCCTCCGCACCGACCGGCCCGTAAAGAATCTGACACTGCATCAGAAAATCTCTTCCCTCGCATGCCGGGCTGCGGCATCCTGCCGCCCATGGAGACGGAGCTGAGCAAGAAACTGGGAGTCGAGCACGCCATCTTCGGCTTCACGCCCTTCCCGGCGGTCGCCGCTGCGATCACCCGCGCGGGTGGCTTCGGCGTGCTCGGCGCGGTCCGCTACACCGCTCCCGACGACCTCAAACGCGACCTCGACTGGATGCAGGTGCACACCGACGGCAAGCCCTACGGCCTCGACGTCGTCATGCCCGCCAAGAAGGCCGTCGACGGCATCGGCGAAGCCGACATCGAGGCGATGATCCCGGCCGGGCACCGCGCCTTCGTCCGCGACACCCTCGCCAAGCACCACGTGCCCGAGCTCGCCGAAGGCGAGGCCTCCGGCTGGCGGATCACCGGCTGGATGGAGCAGGTCGCCCGCAACCAGCTCGACGTCGCCTTCGGCTACCCCATCAAACTCCTGGCGAACGCCCTCGGTTCCCCGCCCGCCGACGTCATCGCCCGCGCCCACGACCACGGCGTCCTCGTCGCCGCCCTCGCCGGCAGCGCCAAACACGCCCGCCGCCACGCGGAAGCCGGCATCGACATCGTCGTCGCCCAGGGCTACGAGGCCGGCGGCCACACCGGCGACATCGCCACCATGGTCCTCGTCCCGGAGATCGCCGAAGCCGTCGCCCCGCTCCCGGTCCTCGCGGCCGGCGGCATCGGCAGCGGCGAGCAGATCGCCGCCGGACTCGCCCTCGGCGCCCAGGGCGCCTGGCTCGGCTCCCTCTGGCTCACCACCACCGAGGCCGACCTCCACTCGCGCGCCCTCACCGAGAAACTGCTCGCCGCGGGCTCCGGCGACACCGTCCGCTCCCGCGCCCTCACCGGCAAGCCCGCCCGCCAGCTGCGCACCGAGTGGACCGACGCCTGGGACGACCCGGAGGGCCCGGGCGCGCTCCCCATGCCGCTCCAGGGCCTGCTCGTCGCCGAGGCCGTCTCCCGGATCCAGAAGTACGCGGTACACCCGCTGCTCGGCACCCCCGTCGGCCAGATCGTCGGCCGGATGAACAGCGAACGCAGCGTCCAGGCCGTCTTCGACGACCTCACCAGCGGCTTCGAGCGTGCCATCGACCGCATCAACCGCATCGCCGGCCGGGCCTGAGAGGTGTGATCAGCATGAGTGACCAGCCCGCATGGGGGTCCCCCCGGACGAAGTCCGGGGGAGGTTTCTGGGCCCAGGCGGCCGCCGACCCCGAACGCACCGTCCTCGTCACCCCCGAGGGCGAGGAGTGGAGCGGCGGCCGGCTGCACGCCGACGTCAACCGCCTCGTCCACGGCCTGCGCGCCGCCGGCCTGCAACAGGGCGACGTCTTCGCCGTCGTCCTCCCCAACGGCGTCGAGTTCCTCACCGCCTACCTCGCCGCCTCCCAGGCCGGCTTCTACCTCGTCCCCGTCAACCACCACCTCGTCGGCCCCGAGATCGCCTGGATCGTCTCCGACTCCGGGGCCAAGGTGCTCATCGCGCACGAGCGCTTCGCCGACGCCGCCACCGCGGCGGCCGACGAGGCAGCCCTCCCCGCGAGCCACCGCTACGCCGTCGGAGCGGTCCCGGGCTTCCGCCCGTACGGGGACCTCCTCGCCGGGCAACCCGGGACGGTCCCCGGGGAGCGCACCCTCGGCTGGGTCATGAACTACACCTCCGGCACCACCGGACGCCCGCGCGGGATCCGCCGCCCGCTGCCCGGCAAGCTCCCCGAGGAGACGCACCTCGGCGGCTTCCTCGGCATCTTCGGCATCCGCCCCTTCGACGGGAACGTCCACCTGGTCTGCTCGCCGCTGTACCACACGGCCGTCCTCCAGTTCGCGGGCGCCGCCCTGCACATCGGACACCCGCTGGTCCTGATGGACAAGTGGGCCCCGCAGGAGATGCTGCGCCTGATCGACCGGCACTCCTGCACGCACACCCACATGGTCCCCACCCAGTTCCACCGGCTCCTCGCGCTCCCGCAGGAGACGAAGGACGCGTACGACGTCTCCTCGATGCGGCACGCCATCCACGGCGCCGCGCCCTGCCCCGACCACGTCAAACGGGCGATGATCGACTGGTGGGGCGGCTGCGTGGAGGAGTACTACGCGGCCAGCGAGGGCGGCGGTGCCTTCGCGACCGCCGAGGACTGGCTGAAGAAGCCGGGAACCGTCGGCAAGGCCTGGCCGATCAGCGAACTCGCCATCTTCGACGACGACGGCAACCGGCTGCCCGCCGGGGAACTGGGCACCGTCTACATCAAGATGAACACCGGCGGCTTCAGCTACCACAAGGACGAGGGCAAGACGAGGAAGAACCGCATCGGCGACTTCTTCACCGTCGGCGACCTCGGCCTGATGGACGAGGAGGGGTACCTCTTCCTCCGCGACCGCAAGATCGACATGATCATCTCCGGCGGGGTCAACATCTACCCGGCCGAGATCGAGTCGGCCCTGCTCACCCACCCGGCCGTCGCGGACGCCGCCGCCTTCGGCATCCCGCACGCCGACTGGGGCGAGGAGGTCAAAGCGGTCATCGAACCGGCCGAGGGTTTCGCCGCGGGCGACGCGCTCGCCGCGGAGATCCTGCACCACTGCGAACGGCAGCTCGCCGGCTACAAGCGCCCCAAGACGGTCGACTTCATCGAGACGATGCCGCGCGACCCGAACGGAAAGCTCTACAAGCGGCGGCTGCGCGACCCGTACTGGGAGGGCCACGACCGCGCCATGTGAGCCCGCGTCACCAACGGGTGACCCCCCTCGTACGGCTCCCTCCTCGTCCCGCAGCGCGATGTCCACCCGGTCCGAGCGGACGGCCGGCCGGCCCGGTCCGGCCGTCCCGGCAGGCCCGGCCGTCCCACAGGACCACGCCCGGCGGGAGGCGCGGAAGGCGCGCCCGCCACGCCCGGCGCATGCGTGAGAAGGGCCACGTCAGGGCGGTGAAGGCGGCGCTCGGGCCGCATCGGAGGGACAGTTCTGGCAAGTTGGCTGATATGAGTACGGCTACCCGCAGATCCGCCCTGACCGACTGGACCCTCGTCGTCCCCCTGGTGGCACTCGTCGCGCTCGTCCTCAGCTGGGGACGCGACCTGCCCGCGCTCGGGGTGGTGCTGGTCGCGCTCTGCCTCGCGGGCGCGGTGCTGGCGGCCGTGCACCACGCCGAGGTCGTCGCCCACCGGGTCGGGGAACCCTTCGGCTCCCTCGTGCTCGCGGTCGCGGTCACGGTCATCGAAGTCGCCCTCATCGTCACCCTGATGGCCGATGGCGGGGACAAGACCGCCTCGCTCGCCCGGGACACGGTCTTCGCCGCCGTCATGATCACCTGCAACGGCATCGTCGGCCTGTCCCTGTTCGTCAGGGCCCTGCGCAACCGGGTCGCGGTCTTCAACCCCGAAGGCTCCGGCGCGGCCCTCGCCACCGTCGCGACCCTCGCCGCCCTCAGCCTGGTGCTGCCGACCTTCACCACGAGCAAGCCCGGCCCGGAGTTCTCCTCCGCCCAGCTGACCTTCGCCGCCGTCGCCTCGCTCGCCCTGTACGGCCTGTTCGTCGCCGTCCAGACCGTCCGCCACCGGGACTACTTCCTGCCCGTGGAGGCCGAGCGGCCGGCCGACCGGCCCGACGGCCACGGTGACGACGAGGACCACGCCGCCCCGCCCACCGCCCGCGCCGCCCTCATCAGCACCGGCCTGCTGCTCGTCGCGCTCGTCGCCGTGGTCGGCGATGCCAAGGCCGTCTCCCCGACCATCGAGAAGGGCGTCGCCGACGCCGGCCTGCCCAACGCCGTGGTCGGCGTGATCATCGCCCTGCTCGTCCTGCTGCCCGAGACCCTCGCCGCCGTCCGCGCCGCCCGCCGCGGCCGGGTCCAGACCAGCCTCAACCTGGCCTACGGCTCCGCCATCGCCAGCATCGGCCTGACCATCCCCGCCATCGCCCTGGCCTCGATCTGGCTCTCCGGCCCGCTCCTGCTGGGCCTCGGCCCGGTCCACATGGTGCTGCTCGCCCTGACCGTCGTGGTCAGCGCCCTCACCATCGCCCCAGGCCGCGCCACGCTGCTCCAGGGCGGCGTGCACATCGTGCTGCTCGCCGCGTACCTCTTCCTGGCCGTCAGCCCCTGAGGGCCGACGGCCGGGAGGAGGACCCGGGAGTCAGCGCCGCTCGCGGGCCCAGACCACCTTCAGCTGCGGCGAGGTGAGGATGTCCCGCTCGCAGAAGCGCGCCGTGACCCAGCGTTCCCGGGAGAACAGCCGGGTCTGGTCCGCGGAGTGCGGCGAGCCCGGGTTCGAGGACTGGCCGTACGTCAGCAGGGTGCGCGCCACCGGGCAGGGGCCGCGGTCCCAGCCGACCGCCTGGATGTGGCTGGAGCCGTGCGCGACCTCCGCATAGCCGCCGGCCGCCGCGTTCCACGGAGCCTCGATCTTGTTCCAGACGCCGAGCGCCTCCGTACCGCCGCCCACCGGCAGCTTCTGCCCGCCCCGCACCACGAACTGGTGCTCGCCCAGCGGGGCGTCCAGCGCGATCCCGGCCGCCCTCAGCTCGGCCACCGCGTCCGCGAGCGCCCGCCCGAGGCCGGGCGCCGCCTGGTTGAGCGTACGGGGAGTGCGTACGGGATCGGCCGCCGAGAACGGCACCAGCCACAGGTCCTTCGCCGCGGTCGAAGCCGTCAGCCGGCGCCAGAACCGGTCGAAGAGCAGCGCGCCGCGGCTGGCGCTGTCGGCCGTACGGTCCCAGCCCGCCAGGACCGGGCAGGCGGCCGAGACGTCCACCGCGCTGCCGTCGCTGCCCGTCGCCGTACCGCCGGGCAGCGCGGCGCAGGCCTCCGCCGCGTCCGCCGCCGCCAGGTCACCGGCCGGGACCCGGTTGGCGAACTGCTGCTTCTCCAGGTCGGTCACGGTCAGCCGGCCCCTCGCGGCCATCGCCGCCACGTCCTCGACCGCGCCGCGCGTGCGCAGGGAACGCGGGGTGGCGACGTTGCCCCAGACCCGCTCGTAGCCGGTCAGCGGACGGTCGGCATGGGCCAGCCAGGCACTGTCGTTGGAGTTCTCGGCGTACGGGGCGTCGCGCAGCGTCGGCGCCTTCCCCGGGCCGAAGACGCCCGGCTGCACCGCGTCCGGATCCGAGCCGAGCGCGCAGTCCGTGCGCGAGGCGTCCAGCACCGCCAGTCCCGAGGCCGGGTACGTCGCCCGGCCCAGCGGGGTGGAGCAGCGGGCCGCGAGCTCGTCGGTGATGCGGGGGAGCACCTGGGACTGGGTGAAGAGGGTGCCGCCCGCGGAGTCGGCGGCCACCGTGTTGACCCAGGGCAGGCCCTGGGTGCGGGCCAGGGCCTCCTGGATCCCGGCGACCGAGCGGGCCCGGCCCATCGCCAGGGCGCTGTCGGAGCCGCGCAGGTTCGCCGCGTTGGGGTCGTTCAGCGCGTACGCCGTACCGGCCGTCCAGGGCAGCGGCAGGCCCGCGCCGAGGTTCGAGACCACCGGTCCGAAGCGCGTCCACCACTGGGTACGGGTCACCGGATCACCGCCGGACACCGGGACGGTGACGGTCCGCCGGGTCATCCTCTCCGGCTTGCCGTCGACCAGGTAGGCGGTCGGGTCGGCCGGGTCCAGCGTGAGCTGGTGCAGGCTGACGGGGGTGCCGGTGGCCACCGTGTGGCTCCAGGCCACCTTCTCGTTGAAGCCGATGTTGACCACGGCGGTGCCGAGGAGGGAGCCGCCCGAGACGTTCAGCTTGCCGGGGATGGTCTGCTGCGACTGCCAGAAGCGGCGCCCGCCCTGCCACGGGTAGTGCGGGTTGCCGAGGAGGAGACCGCTGCCGTTCGCCGTGGTGGAGCCGGCGAAGGCGACCGCGTTGGAACCCATGTCGTACCGGCTGGTGTCGAAGAACTCCCGCGCGGCCTCGGCCGCCGTCGCCGGATCGGGCGCGGAGGCCGGGTCGAGGGCCGTCGCCGGTGAGCCCGGCTCAGCGGCGGTGGGCGGCTGCGCGGCGGGCGGCTGCGCGGCCGTGATGCCGTCGATGCCGCGCCCCTGGCCGCCGAGGACGGAGACCGCGAAGCCGCGCGCGGCCACGTCGGTGGTGGAGACGGGGCGGACCCAGCCGGCGCCCTTGCAGGCGGGGTCGTCGATCCTGTTCTGGGCGAGCCAGGCGTTGTACCCGGCGGCCCAGCCGCGCATCAGCTCCTTGAGGTCCTTGGTGGGACCGGCCGGGGCGGGGGTCGCCAGCAGCTTCTCCACCGTGCCGGACTCGCGGACGCCCTTGAAGTACAGGTCGCTGGAGAGGTTCCGGGTGGCGGAGGAGAGGGATCCGTCGGGTGCGGCGTCGGGCCCGAACCAGCGTGACCGCTCACCGGCGACGGTCACGAACCCGTCGGCGAGGACACAGACCTGGTCGGCCGCCTGAGCCCAGCCGGTGCCGAAACCGAGCTGGGCGTAGTCGCGGGCGAGGATGTGCGGGATGCCGTTCTCGGTGTACCGGATGACGGCGGACAGGCCGCCGCCGGCCGGTATCCGGTCCCCGGTCGCCGCGGAGGCCTGCGGCATCGCGGCCGTCGCGGCGAGCAGGGCGGCGCCGGTGAGGGCGACACGGCGGAGTATCGGACGGGTGCTGTGGTGCAAGGTGCCTCCCAAGTGGCCTGCGGGTGGGGGTGGTTGCCCGTGGGACAGGCGGTGCGTCCGTGCCCCCACACTCATGCAGGCGGTCCGACGATCTGTCAACATCCCGTTTGGTATCCCGGTCATTGACCTGGGGAGTCCGGGAGACGAGGATCGCGCCATGACGGCAGCGCGAGCAGGGCGAGCAGTGCGGGACAACACGGTCGACGGGCTGGTGCGCGACAGCGCGCGAAGGGTCCCCGACCGCCTCGCCGTCCGATACCGGGACCGCGGCTGGACGTACGCGGAACTCGACGCGGCCGTCACCACGGGCGCAGCCGTCCTGCGGGAGCGGTACGGCCTGGCCGCGGGCGACCGCGTCGCCACCTTCGCCCACAACTGCGACGCCTACCTCATCGCCTTCCTGGCCTGCGCCCGGGCCGGACTCACCCATGTCCCGGTGAACCAGAACCTCACCGGCGAGGACCTCGCGTACATCCTGGACAACTCCGGGAGCGCCCTGGCCCTCGCCGATCCGGACCTGGCGGGACGGGTCCCCGACGGGTATCCCGTACGGGCGCTGCGCGACGCCCCCGGCTCGTTCCTCGCCGAACTGGCCGAGCCGTCGGCCTTTGTCCCTGACGCGGACGCGGACGCGGACCCGGGCCGGGTGGCGCAGCTGCTCTACACCTCGGGGACCACCGCCCTGCCTAAGGGCGCGATGATGACCCACCGGGCCCTCGCCCACGAGTACGAGAGCGCGATCGAGGCGCTGGACCTGGCCGAGGAGGACCGGCCGGTGCACTCGCTGCCGCTGTACCACTCGGCGCAGATGCACGTCTTCCTGCTGCCGTACCTCGCGGTGGGCGCGCGCAACACCATCCTGGACGCGCCGGTCGCGGAGCAGGTCTTCGACCTGGTGGAGGCGGGGGAGGCGGACAGCCTCTTCGCCCCGCCCACCGTGTGGATCGGCCTGGCCAACCACCCGGAGTTCGCGGCCCGCGAACTGGGCGCGCTGCGCAAGGCGTACTACGGGGCCTCGATCATGCCGGTTCCGGTCCTGGAACGGCTCCGGGCGCGGCTGCCCGGGCTCGGCTTCTACAACTGCTTCGGGCAGAGCGAGATCGGGCCGCTGGCCACCGTGCTCGGACCGGACGAGCACGAGGGGCGGATGGACTCCTGCGGGCGGCCGGTACGCCACGTCGAGGCGAAGGTCGTCGACGAGGACGGCAAGGACGTGCCGGACGGCACGGCGGGCGAGGTGGTCTACCGCTCGCCGCAGCTGTGCCTCGGGTACTGGAACGACCCGGTGGCCACGGAGAAGGCCTTCCGGGACGGCTGGTTCCGCTCGGGCGACCTCGCGGTGCGTGACGCGCAGGGCTACTTCACGGTCGTGGACCGGGTGAAGGACGTCATCAACTCGGGCGGGGTGCTGGTCGCCTCGCGCCAGGTGGAGGACGTGCTCTACACGCACCCCGGGGTGGCCGAGGCGGCCGTGGTCGGGCTGCCGGACGAGCGGTGGATCGAGGCGGTCACGGCAGTGGTGGTCCCGCGCGGGGCGGTGACGGAGGCGGAGCTGATGGCGTACGCGCGGGAGAAGCTCGCCCACTTCAAGGCCCCGAAGCGGATCCTCTTCGTGGATGCCCTCCCGCGCAACGCCAGCGGCAAGATCCTCAAGCGCGAACTCCGCGACCGCTTCGGATCCTCATCGGCCGGCCACGGCTTGCGTTGACGGCCCGGCGGCCGGCCTCAGGTGGGCTTGCGCCACACGGAGATGTGCTTCGCGGAGTCCTGGGTGAACGGGGCCCCGTCCCAGTCCGCGACGCGACGTTCCCACTGGAGCCCGGCGATCCGTGCCATCAGGTCGAGCTCCGCCGGCCAGGCGTAGCGGTGCCGGGACTCGTCGCGGCGGTAGCGGCCGTCGTCGCCGTCGCGGGTGAGGTGGTGCGAGACGAGGATCTGCTCGACGAGGTCGAAGGTGTCGAAGCCGAGGTGCTGCTCGGAGACGTCGAACGGCACCGCGACCTGGCCGGGCGGCAGGAGCCGCAGCGGCGGCACGCCCAGCTCGATGACGAATCGGCCGCCGGGCTCCAGATGACGTGCGGCGTTGCGGAAGCACTCGACCTGCTCGTCCTGCGTGAGCAGGTTCGTGATGGTGTTGTAGACGAGATAGACCAGGGTGAACTCGCCGGGCACGACGGTGGTGGCCATGTCCCCGATGACCACCGGGAGTGTGTTCTCGTCGATCTTGCGCCGCAGCACCGCCGCCATGTGCTCGGACAGTTCGATGCCCACCACCGGCACGCCGCGCTCCCGGAGCGGGACGCCCACTCGCCCGGTCCCGATGGCGAACTCCAGTGCCCGGCCGTCTCCGGCGAGCTCGGCGAGGAAGGCGAGAGTCGGTCCGAGAACGGCGGCCGAGGACGTCTCGGCCTCCTCGGCGTCGTAGCGGTCGGCGGTCGCACGGGTCCACAGCTCACTGCTCGTCACGGACGGCCACTCTGCCGGGTAGCGAGGCGTGGTGTCGACGCATTTACCGCCCTCCGGATCAGGCCGGGCGCCGGCCGGCGCGGCCGGCGCGGGGTCCGGTCACTGCGGGTGTGAGGTGTGCGGGGGGAAGGCTTCGGGTGGGAGGAGTCCGCTCTGGCGCAGGCGGCGGAGGGTGAGGTGTTCGTGTACGAGGCGGCCGACGAGGGCGCCGCCGTACACGACGAAGCCGACGCCGACCAGCCAGGACTGGACGACGAGCAGGGTGCCGAAGGGGCCGTACGTCACCGCGTTGGACGCGATGAGCGGGGAGAACACCAGCTGCGAGAAGACCCGCAGCCCCAGCAGCCCGAGGCTGGTCGCCACCGCTCCCGGCACCAGGGCGCGCCAGCGGACCCGGCCGCCGAGCAGCAGACGCTGTGAGCCGATGAAGAACAGGCAGGTGCCGAGAAGGTCGCCCACCGTGCCGAGGACGGTGCCGATGGCGTCGTTCGAGGGCGCGGGGATCTCCACGAGCAGGGCGAGGTAGCAGACCAGCAGGGCCAGCCAGACGACGTGCCGCCACATGGTGTGCCAGCGGGCGGTCGGCAGGTCCCAGACCTTCTCGTAGCCGGTCTGCACGGCCGAACCGAAGGTCAGGCCGAACACGGCGAGGGCGGCCAGACCGAAGGCGGTGGTCCGCTCCAGCGCCAGGTCCGCGGCGCCGAACAGCATCTCGACCCGGGCCCGCGAGGACGGCGCCACCCCGAGGGCCTGGCCGAGCCACCGGCCGAAGCCGGAACCGCTGCCCGGTGCGGCGGCCGCCACGACCACCAGCAGCGGCACCAGGGTGAGGAACCCGAGGGCCGCGAAGCCCATCGCCCGGTGCATCAGCTCCATCTCCCGGCCCCGGCTCCAGGCCAGCCCGATGTGGGAGCCCTGGAGCCGGTCGTGCAGCTGCCGGAAGAACGAGGTCACAGGTCATGCACTACCCGCGAGGGCGATCGCGCTCCCGGCCCCCGCCCCGAATTGGGCCCGAAGGGTGGTTTCAGCCGCCCGGACGCGTGTCCGCCGCCTCCCCCGCACCGCGGAGGTCCACCAGCCGCTTGATCTTCCCGACCGAACGCTCCAGGGTCTCCGGGTCGACCACCTCGACCCGGACGGAGACCCCGATCCCCTCCTTGACGGCCCGGATCACCTGGGCGGCCGCGGCCTCCCGCCCGTCCGCGTCCGTCTCCCGGCGCGCCTCCACCCGTACCGTCAGGGCGTCCATCCGGCTCTCCCGGGTCAGCCGTAGCTGGAAGTGCGGAGCCAGTCCGGCCGTCCGCAGGAGTATCTCCTCGATCTGTGTCGGGTACAGGTTCACCCCGCGCAGGATGATCATGTCGTCGCTTCGGCCCGTGATCTTCTCCATCCGGCGGAACGCGGGCCGGGCCGTGCCGGGCAGCAGCCGCGTCAGATCGCGCGTCCGGTAACGGATGACGGGCATGGCCTCCTTGGTGAGCGAGGTGAACACCAGCTCGCCCTGCTCGCCCTCCGGCAGGACCGCGCCCGTCAGCGGATCGACCACCTCCGGGTAGAAATGGTCCTCCCAGATGTGCAGGCCGTCCTTGTGCGACGCGAATTCCTGCGCGACGCCCGGGCCCATGACCTCGGACAGGCCGTATATGTCCACCGCGTCCATGCCCAGCCGCTCCTCGATCTCCCGGCGCATCTCCTCGGTCCACGGCTCCGCCCCGAAGATGCCGGTGCGGAGCGAGGTGGCGCGGGGATCGATGCCCTGGCGCTCCATCTCGTCGAGCAGGGTCAGCATGTAGGAAGGGGTCACCATGATGACCTCCGGCCGGAAGTCCTCGATGAGTCGGACCTGGCGGTCGGTCATCCCGCCCGAGGCGGGCACGACCGTACAGCCGAGGCGCTCCGCACCGTAGTGCGCGCCGAGGCCACCGGTGAAGAGCCCGTAGCCGTAGGCGATGTGGACGATCTGGCCGGGCCGGCCGCCCGCCGCGCGTATGGACCGGGCGACGACATCGGCCCAGGTGGAAAGATCCCCGTCGGTGTACCCCACGACCGTGGGCCGCCCGGTGGTGCCGCTGGAGGCGTGGATGCGCCGCACCTCGGACCGCGGCACGGCGAACATCCCGAAGGGGTACTGGTCGCGCAGATCGGCCTTGGCGGTGAAGGGGAACAGGGCGAGGTCGGCGAGCGAGCGGCAGTCGTCCGGATGGACGCCCGCCTTGTCGAAGGCCTGCCGGTAGAACGGCACCTTCCCGTAGGCGCGGTGCAGGGTCGCGCGCAGCCGCGTCAGCTGGAGGGCGGCCAGCTCGTCGCGACTCAGCCGCTCGCCTTCGTCGTGGAGATCCGCGTACACCGCCATGCCGTCACCTCATCCTGAGTCAACCGAACGATCATTCGGTAGATTGCCAGGACCCGGCACGCCAAATCAATGACTCGAACGAGTGATCGTCTGTTGTGATGGCCCCATGCCTACCTTCACCACCTACGACGGAACCGAACTCGCCTATCACCTGCGAGGCGAGGGCGAACCGCTGATCTGCCTCCCGGGCGGCGCCATGCGGGCCTCCGAGTACCTGGGCGACCTCGGCGGACTGGCCGCCGGCCGCCGTCTCATCCTGCTCGACCTGCGCGGTACGGGCGACTCCGCGATACCGGCGGACGAGTCGACCTACCGCGTCGACCACCAGGTCGCCGACGTCGAGGCGCTCCGGACGCACCTCGGCCTGGAGCGCGTGGACCTCCTCGCGCACTCGGCCGGCGGCAACCTCGCCCAGCTCTACGCGGCCGCGCACCCGCGGCGGCTGTGCCGCATCGTCCTGGTCACCCCGACCGCGTGGGCGGTGGACCTCCCGGTCACCCCGGAGCAGCGGCTGGAGGGAGCCCGGCTGCGCGCGGGGACCGAGCCGTACGACACGGCCATCGAGGCCTACGAGCGCATCCTCGCGGGTGACGGCCGCGGCGAGGCGGACTGGGACCGGGCCGCTCCGCTGTTCTACGGGCGCTGGGACGAGACGGCCCGGGCGCACTGCGCGGCGAACGGACGGCAGCAGAACGAGAAGGCCGCCGACGCCTACGCGGGCCCCGGCGCCTTCGACCCGCCCGCCACCCGGGAAGGCCTGCGGCAGGTCACGGGCGAGGTGCTGGTGCTGGCCGGGGAGCTGGACGGCAACCCCCGTCCGGCGCTGGCGGCCCGGCTCGCCGCGCTGTTCCCCGCGGGATCGCTCGACGTCCAGCCCGGGGCCGGGCACTTCCCGTGGCTGGACGACGCCGCCTGGTTCGCGGCCCGGGTGGAGCGTTTCCTCGCCTCCGGCACCTGACGGCGGGCGAGCACGCCGGGCCGCCGAACTGCCGGGCCGCGAGCACGCCGGGCCGCCGAACTGCCGGACCGCGAGCCGCCGGGCCGCGAGCCGCCAGGCCGCGAGCCGCGAGCCGCCGGGCCCGCCCGGGCCCCGGGGTCGGTCAGTCGGCGGTCCGGCGCAGGACCAGGGAGACGAAGCCCCAGGTGTCCCGGTAGACCCGCAGCCACTCGGAGCGCCGGAGCGCGGCCGTTTCGCGTGCCTGCGCGCTGTCCGGATGGGCGGGGTGGTCCAGGGCCCACGAGGCCAGCGACCCCCAGCAGGCCCATTCGTAGTCGTCCAGCTCGCGCCGCGTGCTGACGTGCCCGGTGACCGGGGTCCACCCGTCGGCCTCAATGCGCTCCACGGTGGTCGCCAAGTCGGTGAACTCCCCGAGCATTTCGACGGCCTCCGGGGAAGGGGTGCGGTCCCAGAACCCTTCACCGATCAGGACGCGGCCGCCCGGGGCCAGGTGCTTGCGGGCCGCCGCGAGGGTGGGGAGCAGACCGCCGAAGGCGTGCGTGGCCCCGACGCTCACCACGAGGTCGAACGGCTGCCGCGAGACGAAGTCCTCGGCTGCCCGCTGATGGAGGACGAGGCGCTCCCGGACGCCGAGGCGGTCCGCTTCCGAGCGGGCCTGCGCGAGGGCGTCCTCGGAGATGTCGACGCCCTCGGCGTGCAGCCGGGGGCGCGTGGCCAGGGCGCGCAGGAGCCATTCCGCCGTGCCGCATCCGAGGTCGAGCACGCGCTCGTCGCCGCGCGGGGCGCCGCGTTCGAGGAGCCGGCTCACGGAGTCGTCGTCGAGCGGGGACTTGATCGGGTGATCGGTGTGGGCGATGTGGGATATCTGTTCACGGTTCACCGGGACACGTTGTCAGCGCCGGGAGCCGCTCGCATCTTGTTTTGGGGAGCCGGACCGCCCGGGCGGTTTCTGGCGATCCGGCCCCTCCACCGTTGCCTACCCCTGGGGGGCCGTGTCGGCCTCCGTCGCAACCGTCTTCGCCCAGCGGTAGTCCGCCTTGCCGCTCGGGGAGCGTTGGATGGCGGGGGTGATGACCAGTTGGCGGGGAACCTTGTAGCCCGCGAGGCGGGTGCGGCAGTGGCTCTGGATCTCGTCCAGCGTGGGCGCCGGGGAACCGGAGCGGACCTGGACCACCGCGGCCACGTGGCTGCCCCACGTCGGGTCCGGGACGCCGGCGACCAGGGCGTCGTACACGTCGGGGTGCGACTTCAGCGCCTGTTCCACCTCCTCCGGATACACCTTCTCGCCGCCCGTGTTGATGCACTGCGAGCCGCGCCCGAGCACCGTGACGATGCCCTGCCCGTCGACCGTCGCCATGTCACCGAGCAGCACCCAGCGCTCGGCGCCCTTCTGGAAGAAGGTCTCGGCGGTCTTCGCCGGGTCGTTGTAGTAGCCGAGCGGTACGTGCCCGCGCTGGGCGAGCCGCCCCGGCTCGCCCACCGCGACAGGCTCGTGCGTCACCGGGTCCACCACCTGCGTACGGTCGTTGACCACCAGGCGGAAGCCCTTCTCCGGGCCGGAGTCGTCCGCCGCCCGGCCGTTGGAGCCGGACTCGGACGAGCCGAAGTTGTTCAGGAGCAGCACGTTCGGCACCAGCCGCTGGAACTCGGCGCGCACCGTCTCCGACATGATCGCCCCGGACGAGGACACGCTGAACAGGGAGGACAGGTCCGTGCCCTGGAGGGGGCCCTTCAGGGCGTCGATGAGCGGCCTGAGCATCGCGTCGCCGACCAGCGACACGCTCGACACCTTCTCCTTCTCGATCGTACGGAGCACCTCCTCCGGCGCGTACTTGCGGTGGATGACCACCCGCTGGCCGTAGTTGAAGGCGATGAACGAGGTCAGCGTCGACGTGCCGTGCATCAGCGGGGGAGCGGGGAAGAAGGTGAGCCCGGCCCCCTTCGACGCGACCCGTTCGGCCAGCTCCTCCGGCCGCTTCACGGGCTCGCCCGACGGCTCTCCGCCGAAGAGCCCGGCGAAGAAGAGGTCCTCCGCCCGCCACATGACGCCCTTGGGCATGCCGGTGGTGCCGCCCGTGTAGATGATGAACAGGTCGTCGGGGGAGCGGGGCGGGAACCCGCGCTCGGGCGAGCCGGCCGCCTCGGCGTCCGCGTACGCGACCGGGGAGATCGAGGGCTCCGGGGCGCCCTCGGGAACCTCGCCGACGCGGATCAGGTGCCGCAGCCGCGTCGTCTGCGGCAGCGCCGCCGTCACCCGCTCGGTGAACTCGCCCTCGAAGACGAGCGCGGCGAGATCGGCGTCGTTGTAGAGGTAGACCAGTTCCTCCGCCACGTACCGGTAGTTGACGTTCACCGGGACCAGCCGGGCCTTCAGACAGGCCAGTACGGTCTGGAGGTACTCGATCCCGTTGTAGAGGTGCAGCCCCAGGTGCTCGCCGGGCTTCAGCCCGCTGTCCAGCAGGTGGTGCGCGATCCGGTTCGCCGCCGCGTCCAGCTCCGCGTACGTGAGGCGGCGCTCCGCGCCGGTCCCGGGGTGGTCCACGTAGACGAGGGCCTCACGGTCCGGGACCACGTCCACGACCGACTCGAACAGGTCGGCAAGGTTGTACTCCACCGTTCCTCCTGACCCCGATGTTCCCGACGACTGGCCCCGTGGCTGGTCTGCTCGGCGGTCATTAGAGCGCCGGAGCCGGCAACTGGGAAGGGCACCGCCCAAGAAATCTGACTGAGTGTCAGAAAACTATTGAACTGCACCCGCCCCTACTGCAACCTGTTCTAGGTCTTGAGACGGGAGGACGGCAATGGGTGGGACAGAACACCTGACCGTGGAACGGCACGGCGCCACGCTGGTGCTCACCATGAACAGGCCCGAGGCGAAGAACGCGCTCTCGCTGCCGCTGCTGGTGGGACTGTACGACGGCTGGCTGGAGGCGGACGCGGACGACACCATCCGCTCGGTCGTCCTGACCGGCGCCGGCGGCGACTTCTGCGCAGGCATGGACCTCAAGGCGCTGGCCGGGAAGGGGATGGCGGGCGACCAGTACCGGGACCGCCTCAAGGCCGATCCCGACCTGCACTGGAAGGCGATGCTCCGTCACCACCGGCCGCGCAAGCCGGTGATCGCGGCGGTGGAGGGGTACTGCGTGGCCGGCGGGACCGAGATCCTGCAGGGTACGGACATCCGGGTGGCGGGCGAGGGGGCCACCTTCGGGCTCTTCGAGGTCAAGCGGGGGCTGTTCCCGATCGGCGGCTCCACGGTGCGGCTGCCGCGCCAGATCCCGCGTACGCACGCCCTGGAGATGCTGCTGACCGGGCGCCCGTACTCCGCGGAGGAGGCGGCGCGGATCGGGCTCGTGGGGCGGGTGGTGCCGGACGGCACGGCGCTGGCGGCCGCGCTGGAGACCGCGGAGCGGATCAACGCGTGCGGGCCGCTGGCGGTGGAGGCGGTGAAGGCGTCGGTCTACGAGACCGCCGAGCTGACGGAGACGGAGGGGCTGGCCTCGGAGTTGCTGCGGGGATGGCCGGTCTTCGAGACGGCGGATGCGAAGGAGGGGGCGCGGGCCTTTGCGGAGAAGCGGCCCGCGGTGTACCGGCGGGAGTAGCCGCCGCGCCGCCGTGCCGGGGGCGCTGCCCCCGATCCCCCGCGCCTCAAACGCCGGCGGGGCTCAAAGACCCGGGGCTCCGCCCCAGACCCCGCGCCTCAAACGCCGGCGAGGCTGGATTGGGCGGCGGGGCTGGGATGTGCCGGCGGGGCTGGATGGGGCCCCGACCACCGTCCGTACCGGAATCGATCGCATCGGAGAGCCACCATGACAGCCGCTTCCCCACCGGAGGTGCTCCGCGCGCCTCTCGTCGTCGAGTTTCCCTTCACCCGGTCCCTCGGGCCCGTTCAGAGTGCCTTCCTCACCGGGCTGCGCGAAGGCGTCGTCCTCGGGGTGAGGACCTCGGACGGGAAGGTGATGGTCCCGCCCGTCGAGTACGACCCCGTCACCGCCGAGGAGATCCGCGAGCTCGTCGAGGTCGCCGCCACCGGCACCGTCACCACCTGGGCCTGGAACGGCCTGCCCCGCCCCAACCAGCCCCTGGCCACCCCCTTCGCCTGGGTGCTGGTCAAGCTCGACGGCGCGGACACCGCCCTCCTGCACGCCCTCGACGCGCCCGGCCCCGAGGCCGTGCGCACCGGCATGCGGGTACGCGTCCGCTGGGCCGCCGAGCGCACCGGGGCCATCACCGACATCGCCTGCTTCGAACCGTACGAGGGCCCGGCCGGCGGCCGGGCCGCGCCCCACCACGGGGAGTTCGCCGACGCCGTCACCGGCATCGTCGCGCAGGCCCGCCTGGACTACGTCTACAGCCCCGGCCGCGCCCAGACCGCGTACATCACCGCCCTCTCCGAGCAGAAGACCGTCGGCGAGCGCTGCCCCTCCTGCCACAAGGTGTACGTCCCTCCGCGCGGCGCCTGCCCCACCTGCGGGGTGGCCACCACCGACCAGGTGGAGGTCGGCCCGGCGGGCACGGTCACCACGTACTGCATCGTCAACATCAAGGCCAGGAACCTCGACATCGAGGTCCCGTACGTCTACGCCCACATCGCCCTCGACGGCGCCGGCCTCGCCCTCCACGGCCGGATCGGCGGCATCCCGTACGACCAGGTGCGCATGGGCCTGCGGGTCGAGCCCGTGTGGACCGAGGGCGGCCGCTACCCCGACCACTACCGCCCCACCGGCGAGCCGGACGCGGACTACGACGCGTACAAGGAGCTCATCTGATGACCCGATACGCCCGTGAGGTCGCGGTGGTGGCCTTCGCGCAGAGCGACCACCTGCGCCGCAGCGACGAACTCAGCGAAGTCGAGATGGTCATGCCGGTCCTGCACCAGGTGCTGGCCGCGACCGGCCTGAAGGCCGGGGAGATCGGTTTCACCTGCTCCGGCTCCAGCGACTACCTGGCCGGCCGGGCCTTCTCCTTCACCATGACCCTCGACGGGGTCGGCGCCTGGCCGCCGATCTCCGAGTCGCACGTGGAGATGGACGGCGCCTGGGCCCTCTACGAGGCCTGGGTCAAGATCCAGACCGGCGAGGCCGACACCGCGCTCGTCTACTCGTACGGAAAGTCCTCGCCGGGGTCGGTGCGCGATGTACTGACCCGCCAGCTGGACCCGTACTACGTCGCTCCGCTCTGGCCCGACTCGGTGGCCCTCGCCGCCCTCCAGGCCCAGGCCCTCATCGACGCGGGCGAGACCGACGAGCCCGCCCTGGCCGCGATCGGAGCGCGCAGCCGGGCCGCCGCCGAGACCAACCCGCACGCCCAGCTGAGCGGTTCGGTGCCCCAGGGCGACTACCAGGTCCGGCCGCTGCGCACCGGGGACTGCCCGCCCATCGGCGACGGCGTGGCCGCCGTGATCCTCGCGGCCGGCGACCTCGCCCGGCAGCTGTGCGCACGCCCGGCCTGGATCACCGGCATCGACCACCGCATCGAGGCCCACAGCCTGGGCCTGCGCGACCTCACCGACTCCCCGTCCACCCGGATCGCCGCCGAACACGCGGGCGTCTTCGAGGCGCCCGTGGACACGGCGGAACTGCACGCCCCGTTCTCCTCCCAGGAGGTCGTGCTCCGCAAGGCGCTCGGGCTCGGGGACGGCGTGAGCGTCAATCCCTCCGGCGGCGCGCTCGCCGCCAACCCGGTCATGGCCGCCGGCCTGATCCGCATCGGCGAGGCGGCCGCCCGCATCCACCGCGGCGAGTCCGACCGGGCCGTCGCCCACGCCACCTCCGGCCCCTGCCTCCAGCAGAACCTGGTCGCCGTCCTGGAAGGGGACCGAGCATGAGCACCACGGGCAAGGAGCCGGTGGCCGTCGTCGGGATCGGCCAGACCAAGCACGTGGCCGCCCGCCACGACGTCTCCATCGCCGGACTGGTCCGCGAGGCCGCGGCGCGCGCCCTCGCCGACGCCGAGCTGACCTGGGCGGAGATCGACGCGGTCGTCATCGGCAAGGCCCCCGACTTCTTCGAGGGGGTGATGATGCCGGAGCTGTACCTGGCGGACGCCCTCGGCGCGGTCGGCAAGCCCATGCTGCGCGTGCACACGGCCGGTTCGGTCGGCGGCTCCACCGCCCTGGTCGCCTCCAACCTCGTCGCGGCGCGCGTCCACCGGACCGTGCTCACCCTCGCCTTCGAGAAGCAGTCCGAGTCGAACGCCATGTGGGGGCTCTCCCTCCCCGTCCCCTTCCAGCAGCCGCTGCTGGCGGGCGCGGGCGGGTTCTTCGCCCCGCACGTGCGCGCGTACATGCGGCGCACGGGCGCGCCCGACACGGTGGGCTCGCTCGTCGCCTACAAGGACCGGCGCAACGCGCTGAAGAACCCGTACGCGCACCTGCACGAGCACGACATCACCCTGGAGAAGGTCCAGGCCTCGCCGATGCTGTGGGACCCGATCCGGTACTCCGAGACCTGCCCCTCCTCGGACGGCGCCTGCGCGATGATCCTCACCGACCGGGCGGGCGCGGCCCGTTCGCCGAGGCCGGCCGCCTGGGTGCACGGCGGCGCGATGCGCAGCGAGCCCACCCTCTTCGCGGGCAAGGACTTCGTCTCGCCGCAGGCCGGCAAGGACTGCGCGGCCGACGTCTACCGGCAGGCCGGGATCACCGATCCGCGCCGGGAGGTCGACGCGGTGGAGATGTACGTGCCGTTCTCCTGGTACGAGCCGATGTGGCTGGAGAACCTCGGATTCGCGGAGGAGGGCGAGGGCTGGAAGCTCACCGAGGCGGGCGTGACGGAACTCGACGGGGACCTTCCGGTCAACCCGTCCGGCGGGGTCCTGTCCACCAACCCGATCGGCGCCTCCGGCATGATCCGCTTCGCGGAAGCGGCCCTCCAAGTCCGCGGCCAGGCCGGGGAACACCAGGTTCCGGGAGCCCGGCGGGCGATGGGCCACGCGTACGGCGGGGGCGCCCAGTTCTTCGCGATGTGGCTGGTGGGGGCCGAGGAACCCACGTCCTGACGGCGACCCGGCCGGCGCCGGAGCGGCGGGCCGGGGTACGGGACAGGCCACGGTGACCCACCGTGGCCTGTGCGCCACGCGCTGCGGTGGTTAACCTTGCCCCCGGACGACGTACCGGGAGGAGCACACGTGGCCGAGAGCATGATTTCGCAACCCCTCGCCGGCTGGGGCAAGCCGGACCTCGATCTCACCGAGGCGGACTGGCAGTCGAGCAGCCGGGGAGCGGGTGACGTCCAGATCGCCTTCGTGGAGGGCTTCATCGCGATGCGCAACAGCGAGCGGCCGGAGAGCCCTTCGCTGATCTTCACGCCGGACGAGTGGCACAAGTTCGTGCTGAACGCCCGGGGCGGGGAGTTCGACCTGACCTAGGCCGTCTCTTTCGGATCTGGCCTGACCCGCGCCGCCTGGCGCCGCACCTCGCCGCGTTGTCGGGGCGCCCAAGTACGTCCAGTACTCGGGCGCCCCTCCGCCTTGCGATGCACGGCGCCAGACGACGCGGGCTCAACCGGCCAGATCCGAAAGAGACGACCTGGGCCGATCTCGTACGCGCGGCACCACCGGGCGCGGAGCCGCCGCCCCGGTGGCCGCCCGCATCGCCGCGCCGGCGGCCCGGATCCCCTTGCCACCCGCGGAGCGCCCCGGCAGGATGGGCCCATGACGATCATCCGCCGAAAGGGCGATGCCGCGTAGACGGCCCGGCGCGCTGCGCGCCGAACGAGGAACGTACGAGGGCCGGCGGCCGCCCTCCTGGACGCGGCCCCTCCCGCCCGTGGACCGGCTGCCGCCCGATGCCGCTGCCGCCGCCCACTGGGGTCGGCCCGGCCGCGCCGCCGAGATCGCGGAGCTGCTGAGCGGGTACCGGAGCTTCCTGCGCCGCCCCGGCGGCACTCTGCTCCTGTGCCCCTCCCCGTGCCCGGCCTGCCCCGGCTGCGCACGCGACGACATCGCCGTCGTCCGCGACGAACTGGCCGAACTCCAGCGGGCCCTGCCGCCCGTCGCCCGGATCGCGCTGGGCCGCGTACTGCGGTACCTGGACGCGCGGTTCCTCCGTCGCACGCTTCCCGACCCCGACCCGCCCGCCGACCGGTGGGCCGACTGGCGGGGCCGCCCGCGCGCCTGGTGGCACCGGCGGCTCTACGAGGACACCTGAGCCGGCGGCCGGGACGCCCGGCCGGCGGTGCCCAATCGGGCATATCGGGATGATGGGTAGGGTGGGGGCATGAGCGGAGAGAACGATCTGCGCAAGCTCCTGAGCGGTATGCGACCCGAGTTGAACGAGGGGCGGTACGTGTTCTGCACCGTGCCCGGAGGCGCGGTGCCCGCCGGCACCGCGCCCGTCGCCACCGTTCTGGAGCGGGAGGGGCTCACCCTGGTCCTGCGCCAGGAGGACGCCGACGCCGCCGGTCTCGCCTACGACTACACCGCGGGCTGGATCACCCTGCGGATCCACTCCGCCCTCGACGCCGTCGGCCTCACCGCGGCCTTCGCCGCCGAACTCGGCGCACACGGCCTGAGCTGCAACGTCATCGCCGGCTACCACCACGACCACCTCTTCGTGGCCGCGGACCGGGCCGGCGAGGCGGTGACCGTCCTGGAAGAGCTCGCGGCGCGTTCGGCACGGGACCGACACGCCCCGGGATACCCCCCGGAAGGTCGCTTGTAAAGAAGAT
Source organism: Streptomyces sp. NPDC029164 (assembly GCF_055563995.1). Classification (NCBI taxonomy): domain Bacteria; kingdom Bacillati; phylum Actinomycetota; class Actinomycetes; order Kitasatosporales; family Streptomycetaceae; genus Streptomyces; species Streptomyces sp. NPDC029164. The sequence continues at coordinate 489,723 of NZ_JBVHWW010000001.1, forward strand.
CGGATTCTTTCCTGACTGTGGGGCACCTCGCCCTGTGCGCGGGCGTACGCTGATCTCCCGAACAGGCCTGGGGGGTACCAGCCATGACGGACCGCCGCCCCCGTATGCGGCGCACGATGGTCGAACGCGAGGCCGAACTCGCCACCGTCGACGAGGCCCTGGACCAGCTCACCGGTCCCGGGCCGGACGCCGGCGGCGCGCTGCTCGCCTTCTCCGGCCCGGCCGGACTCGGCAAGACCACCCTGCTCGCCGAACTGTGCCGCCGCGCCCACGCACGCTCCTGCACCGTCCTCGCCGCTCGCGGCGGGGAGCAGGAGCAGACCCAGCCCTTCCACGTCGCCCGCCAGCTGATCCAGCCCCAGCTGGCCGGCACCTCCGAGCAGGAACTGCGCGCGGCCCTCGGGAGTTGGTACTCCATCGTCGGACCGGCCCTCGGGCTGTGCGCCCCCGAACAGGGCGCCCCGCCCGACCCCCAGGGCCTGTGCGACGGACTCGACTGGGTCCTCACCCACCTCGTCGTCAAGCGCGCCCCCGTCGCCCTCGTCCTCGACGACGCCCACTGGGCCGACCCCGAGTCCCTCGGCTGGCTCGCCGCCTTCGCCCCGCGCGCCGAACACCTCCCGCTCCTCCTCGTCGTCGCCTACCGGCCCGACGAACTGCCCGCGGACGCCGAGGCCTTCCGTACGCTGCCCGGCCGGGCGGGTCAGCGCCCGCTGCCCCTCGCGCCGCTCACCCCGGCCGCCGTCGCCGCCCTCGTCCGCGAATGGCTCGGCGACCACGCCGACGACGCCTTCTGCCAGGAGGCCTGGGCCGTCACCACCGGCAACCCCTTCGAGGCCGTCGAACTCGCCGCCAAGGTCCGCGACAAGGGCCTGCCCCCGGTCGAGGCGAACGCCCCGCTGCTGAGCGACCTCGTCGCCGCCCTGCGCGGCAGTGGCCTCGCCGCCCGCCTCGAACGCCTCGGCCCCTCCACCGTCCGCTTCGCCTGGGCCTGCGCCGTACTCGGCACCGCGATCCCGCAGGACCTCGCCGCCCGGGTCGCCGCCCTCGGCGCCGAGGAGGCCGTGGACGCCACCGGGCGGCTGCGCGACGCGCGCATCCTGTCCGCCGCCGCGGAAGAGCCCGACGCGGGACTGGAGTTCGTCCACCCGCTCATCGCCACCGGCATCTACCGCGCCATCCCCGACGCGCTCCGCGTCGCCCTGCACGGCAAGGCCGCCGTGGCCGTCGTCGACGCCGGACTCGGCGCCTCCGCCGCCGCCCGCCACCTGCTGGAGACCCACCCCGAGAACGACCCCTGGGTGGTGCGCGTCCTGCGCGAGGCAGCCGGCGAGAACATCCGCGCCGGCGCGCCCGAGGCCGCCCGCCGCCAGCTCGCCCGTGCGTTGCGCGAGCCCCCGGACTTCGACGAACGCGCGGCCGTGCTGTACGAACTCGGCTGCGCCTCCCTGCTCACCGAGCCCGCCAACACCGTCAACCATCTGCGGGCCGCCCTCGCCGAGCCCTTCGACGACCCGGCGCTGCGCCAGGGCATCGTCATCCGGCTGGCCCAGGTGCTCGCGCACAGCGACCGCCTCGCCGAGGCCTCCGCATCCCTCGCGCGGGAGATCCCGAACACCCAGGACGTCCGCGCCCGGCTGCGCCTGCAGTCGGAGCAGTTCATGTGGGACGCGTTCAACGCCGCCGAGACGGACTCCCCGGCCCGCTCGCGGCGCCTCGCCCGGCTCGCCGACCGGCTGGCCGGCCGCGACCTCACCGAGCGGTACGTCATCGCGCTGCGGGCCTGGGACGCCTGCCTGCGGGGAGAGCCGGTGGACGTGGTGCTGCACCACGCCGGACGGGTGCTGGAGCGGCCCTTCAGCTGGGCCCACGAGGACCGCGGCTTCGAGGTCCCGGTCCTGGTCGCGATGGCCCACATGTACGCCGACCGGCCGGGACGGGCCGAGGAGCTGTTCGAGGCGGGCACCGCCGAGTTCGAGCGGCAGGGCTGGCGCGGGGCGCACCTGTCCTTCGCGTACAGCCTGCGCGCCTACATCCGCTACCGGCGCGGGCGCCTCGCCGAGGCCGAGGAGCTCGCACGGGCCGGCCTGCGGCTGGCCGAACGCGTGGGCCGGCGCACCCCCGTGCACTGGTACGCCATAGCCATCCTCCTCACCACGCTGCTCGCGCGGGGCCGGCTCGACGAGGCCTGGGAGCTGGCACGGGAGCACGAGTACGGCAGGCCCTTCCCGGCGGCCGTGGTCTTCCCCGACTCCCAGACCGTCTACGCCGAACTGCTGCTCGCCCGGGGCCAGGTACGGGCGGCCGTCGCCGAGCTGGAGGAGGCCGACCGGCGGCTGACCCCGCGCGGCATCCAGAACCCGGCGTGGTGCCCGTGGCAGCTGCACCTGGCCCGCGCCGTCGCCGCGGACGATCCGGACCGGGCGCGCGCCCTGGCGGGCGACGCCGTCCGGCGGGCCCGCGCCTTCGGAGCCCCTTCGGGCATAGGCCAGGCCCTGCGCGTGGCGGCCGAGGTCGCGGCGCCGGAGGACCGGGCCGGGCTGCTGGGGGAGGCGGTCGCCCTGCTCGCGCAGTCACCGGCGGGCTATGAACTGGCCCGCGCCCTGGCGGCGCTGGGCAGTGAGCTGCGGGACGCGGACCTGCTGGCGCGGGCGGTGGTGACGGCCCGGGAATGCGGGGCCGACGGGCTGGTGGCCCGGGCGACCGACGTCCTGCTCGGGCTGGGCGCCACCGTGCCGTGCGGGCCGGACGCGAAGGCGGGGGAGGACGGCCCCGGGCCGGAAGGACTCAAGGAGGAGGAGCTGCGGGCGGCGCGGTGGGCGGCGGGCGCGTCCGGCCCGGACGGCTCCGGCCGCACCGGACAGGGCCCGCGATGGGCCCTGTCCGCGGCCTGCCGCAAGCTCGGCACCGACCTCCCAGGACTGCCGGCCGCCCTGAAGGCCTACGCGCCGTAGGCCTCCGGGACGCGCGTCAGTTCTTGGCGTACACGCCGAACAGGTCGATGATCAGGTCGGTGCGCTCCCAGCCCCGGTTCCAGAAGTCGACGATGTCGTTCTTGCCGGTGCTCGCCTGGACCAGGTTCGAGACGGTCTCGCCCTTCGTCCAGTTCAGGTTGGAGGAGTTCGGTGGGGTCGGCTTGACGGCCTTGCTCCGGCCGTACTGCTCCCGGGTGTTCGGGTCCGGGGCGACCGTGAGGTGGCCGCTTCCCTCGGTGTTGGTGACGGTGGCGTTCATCACCGCGCCCGCGAGCGTGACGTCGGGCTCGAAGAGCGTCTGGTACCGGTAGTCCTGGCCGTCGACCGGCCAGAAGAACCTCCGCGAGTCGTGCAGGCGCTCCGGCGCGAGCGGCAGGTAGGCGGCCTTGCCGTCGGCGCTGTAGTAGCCGGTCACGTCCACGATCACGTCGGTCGGGCTCCAGGAGCCGTTGCGTATGTTGATCCTGCCGTCCGGGCCCACCGGCACGATCACCGAGTTGGCGACCGTCTGGCCGGCGGTGAAGTTCACGTTCGACGTGATCGGAGCCTGCTGCCCGCTCGGGAAGACGGTCAGGTGGCCGGAGTCCTTGGGGGCGGTGATCGTGACGTTGAGGGCGACGGCCGTGATGCCCGCGGCCGGCAGCTCGCCCTGGCCCGCGACCTGGACACCGAAGGAGCCCTGCCCGGCGACCTGGCCCTTCGCGGCGCCCTTGCCGTCCCGGGTGTCGACGAGACGGAACGGGTCCATGGGGGTGTAGCCGCTGGAGGCGGCGCGGGCGAAGTAGCCCGTGACGTCCGCGATCAGGTTCACCGGGCCGGGGCTGCGGTTGACCAGTTCGACGTAGCCGTCCGCGCCGACCGGCACGATCGCCAGGTTCGGAACGGACCGGCCCGCGGTGAAGTTGACGTTCGACGTGGTCGGCTGCTCGGTGCCGGACGCGTACGCGGCGATGTGCCCGTCGGCGGCGGCGCCGGTCGCGGTGATGTTGAGGGCCACGGCGGTCACCCCCTCGGGGATGCCGCTGTTGCCGCCGACCTTCACCCGGGTCGTTCCGTACGGGGCGACGGGCTGGGACGACGAGGTCCCGGTGCCGTTGCGGGTGTCCAGCAGCCGGGTGGGCGCGTGCGGGGTGAAGTCGGAGCCGGCCACGACGATGTCCACGCTGTTGGTGACGGTCGTCTTGGTCAGCGAATCGGTCGCCGTCACCGTGATCTTGTGGGTGCCGACCTTGGCGTACGTGTGCTGGAAGCGCAGGAACTCGTCCGTGACGGAGAACCCGGGAGTCGCCGTCTGACCGTCGCCCCAGTCGACGGTCACCGTGAACACGTCGAGCTTCTCGCTCGCGACCCAGGTGGAGAGCTTCATGGTGCGCGCACCCGAGCCGGTGGTGACCAGGCCGACATAGTGGTCCGCGGCCGCGGCCGGAGCGCCCTTGGCGGCCGACGCGGTGGCCGGGGTCGTGCGGACGGACCGCTCGGGCGGGCTGCTGAAGGTGGCGGTCTTCGTCGCCTCCTCCACGGCTGCCGCGAGCTTCTTGCCCGCGTCCTGCGTGTGGTTCGCGGCCGGCCCGGCCGCGTGGGCCGCGCTCGGTACGACGAGTCCGACGGCTGCCGCGACGACGGCGGCGGAGATCATGACGCGGTGACGGTACACCGGCCCCCCAGTGTTGTTGAACTTGTTCAGATGGTCATGATCAGGTTACAGGGCCGTCCGATTTCCGTTGCCTTGGCTCGTACCGGCTGGTCGGCGTGTCGCGCCGAAGATGTTTCCCCGGAGCGCGAAGCGGGAGATTCCGCCGTCCGGCGGGCAGGGTCAACCGTATGGATCACAGTGAACGCATCTCCCGCTTCCAGAGCGAGGCAATGGCCTTCGAGAAGGCCGTCCGCCGTGCCCTCGACCCCGGCGAGCCGGTGCCGACGGTCCCCTCGTGCCCGGGCTGGACGGTCTCCGACCTCGTCGCCCACCTGGGGGGCGTGCACCGCTACCTGGCCCACGTCCTACGGGAACGGCTCGCGGCCCCGCCGGACCCCGGCGGCCTCGACCTCCCGCAGGTCCCGGCCGCGCCGGACGAGCTGACGGAGTGGTTCGCTCACGGCGCCCGGGAGCTGGCGGAGCTGCTCCGGGAGCTGGGGCCGGACACCCCGGTCTGGACCTGGTCGGCCGAGCAGACCTCGGGCTTCTGGCTGCGGATGCAGCTCATCGAGCTGGCCGTCCACCGCTGGGACGCGCAGTCCGCGACGGGGACCCCGGGCCCGCTCGACCGGGCCGTCGCGGCGGACGCCGTCACCCAGACCATCGAGGTGATGGCCCCGGCGCGCCGTTCGTGGAAGGCGGCCCCCGCCGGAACGGGGGAGCGGTACCGCTTCCGGAGTACCGACGGACCGGAAAACTGGACGGTCGTCTTCGAGGGGGACGCGGTCCTGCCGGAGTGCGGCCCCGCCCCGGAGCCCGGCCCCACCGCACCGGCGGACGTCGAGGCCGCCGGGACCGCCTCGGACCTCGCCCTCTTCCTCTGGGGACGGCTGCCCGCCACCGCCCTGCGGGTCACGGGTGGTGACGCCGCCCTGCTCCCGCGCTGGTTCACCCTGGTTCCGCCGGTCTGACCGGCCGGTCCGGCGCACCCGGCCCGGACGGCGCCGGGATCAGGGCCCCCGGGCCGGAAAACCCGTGCGGCCACGTACCATGGCGGCATGTCCTTCCTCCGCCGCCACCGCGCCGCCACACCCGCCGGCCCGGACTTCGACGTCCTGGCCATGGACCCGGGGGACTGGCCGGGCAATCTCGGGGCCGGGCTGCTGCCCGCGCCCGACGGCAGCTGCCAGGGTGTCTTCCTCCGCTACGACCTGTTCGGCGGACGCGGCCCCGCGATGATCATCGGAAACCTCCCCGAGGGTTCCCCGGCCCGGGAGCTCTCCGACGGCGAGGTCCCCTTCGAGGTGGCCCAGCTCCTCGACGCCCTGGAGAACGACGAGGACGTCGAGGTCACCGGCGTCGAGGACTGCCCCGTCATGCAGGGCGACAACCTCCTCATCGTCCGGAAGATCAAGCTGTCGGAGTCCCGCATCTCCTGCGTCCAGTTCGACCGCAGCGACAACGTGCTGGTGACCATCGCCAGCTGGGACCGCCCGATCACCGATGACCTCTACGCCCTCCTGAAGCCGCTCCCCGCCGAGCTCTTCCAGCAGGGCTAGGCCTTCTCCGCGCGCTGAGCGCTCCGCCGGGACGTCACGCGTCCGCGATGTCGTTCGCCGCCACGTAGCCGAACGTCATCGCGGGCCCGATCGTCGACCCGGCCCCCGCGTAGCTGTGGCCCATCACCGCCGCGCTCGCGTTGCCCGCCGCGTACAGGCCCCGGATCACCGAGCCGTCCGGCCGCAGCGCCCGGGCCCGCGCGTCCGTCACGATGCCGCCCTTCGTCCCGAGGTCCCCCGGCACGATCTTGAACGCGTAGAACGGCGGGGCCCAGATCGGCGCGAGGCACGAGTTCGGGTGCACGTTCGGGTCCGTGTAGTAGTGGTCGTACGCCGTGTCGCCCCGGTGGAAGTCGGCGTCGGTACCGCTCCACGCCTGCGCGTTGAACCGGCTCAGCGTCGCCCGCAGCGCGCCCGCCGGAACCCCGATCTGGCCGGCCAGCGCGTCCCACGTCCACGCCTTCTTCGCCGCGCCCGTCTGGTACCAGGCGTCGGGGAAGGCGAGGGTCGGCAGGATGTCCTTGAACAGGTACTTGTTGCGGTAGTTCTGATCCACGATCAGCCACGCCGGTATGTGCGAACCGGTGGCGCCCCGGTCCTTCTCGTACATCACGTGCACCACATCGCTGTACGGCGCCGCCTCATTGACGAACCGCGCCCCGTTGGCGTTCACGATCAGCCCGCCCGGCAGAGTCCGTTCGGCGAGGCAGAAGTACGGCTCCCCCGGCAGCGGGATCGACGGCCCCCACCACGCGTCCTCCATCAGGGCCAGCGCCGCCCCGGCCCGCTGCCCCGCCCGGATCCCGTCGCCGGTGTTCTCCTTCGCGCCCACCGACCACTGGGTGCCGATCGGCTGCTGCTGGTACTGCGCCCGCATTGCCGCGTTGTGCTCGAAGCCGCCCGAGCCGACGATCACCCCGCGCCGGGCCCGTACGGTCCCCCGTACGCCCTCCTTCTCCACCACCACGCCGGTGACCGCGCCGCCCTCCTGGACCAGGTCGACCAGCGGGCTGTTCAGCCACACCGGGACCCCCGCCCGCTGGAGCCCCGCGCGCAGCCCGGCCGCCAGGGACTGGCCCATCGTCAGCGGCTTCTCCCCGCGCAGCGCCGCCTTCGTGCCGCGCGCCAGGCACTCGGTGGACACCGCGAGCCCCTTGGCGCTCACCGCCGCCAGGTTCAGCCACTTGTAGTCCTGGCTGAAGACCACCATCGCGGCGGGGACGGGCAGGTACGCCGGGTTCAGACGGGCCAGTTCGGCGCCGAGGACGTTGCCGTCGAGCTGGTCCGGCTCGATGGACCGGCCGTTCGGCAGGCCGCCCGGCAGATGGGGGTAGTAGTCGCTGTACCCCTCCATGAACCGGAACGTGAGCGGGCTGTTGGCCATCACGAAGTCCAGCATCCGCGGACCGTTGGAGAGGAAGGCCGCCTGGCGGTCGGCCGGCACCTCCGGCCCGACCACGGCCGCGAGGTACTCCGCCGCCTTCTGCGGGGTGTCCGGCACCCCGGCGCCCAGGATCACCGAGTTGTTCGGCAGCCAGATGCCGGCCCCCGAACGGGCGGCCGAACCGCCGAAGGTGGGGGCCTTCTCGACGACCAGCACGCTCAGCCCCCGCTTGGCGGCGGTGAGCGCGGCGGTCATCCCGGCGGCCCCCGACCCGACCACGACGACGTCGAACTCGCCCAGCGAGGGGCCGTCCTGGGCGGCGGCCCGCGCCGCGGCGGACGGCAGGACGGTGGCGGCGAGCACCCCGGCCCCCGTACCGGCGAGGACCGTACGTCTCGACGGGAGGGTCTCGGGGGAGGTGCGTGAAGCGCTTGCGGACATGGGCAGGCTCCAGCGGTGTGGGGAGGACGGGGATTCGGCTCCAGCACGTCTGATGCTGAGTCAGAAAAGGTCTTCGGGGGATCATGTGATGTCAAGGCATCCGGCGCCCGAGCACAAGACCGAGACCTCAGCCCTCCCCCTGGATCCGGGTATCCAGTTCCCTCACGTGCCGCTTCAGGGCCACCGTCCGGTAGCTCTCCTCCACCCACTCGCACAGCACCTGCACGGAGGGCGCCCCCTTCTCCGCCAGCGGAACGGACACCCAGCCGGAGCGGCCCAGACCGTATCCGGTGGGCTCCGCTCCCGGCGCCGTCATCGCGTGCCCGTGCAGCGCCTCGTCCTTGAGCTTGACGGACAGACCGGGCTGCCCCGGCCCGTCGGTGCTGCCCAGGAAGACGAAGATCTTCTTGTTCACCTTCACCACGCAGTCCTCGGGACCCCACGGGTGATCCTCCACGGCCTCCGGAAGACCGAGGGCGAACTCCCGCACCGCCTCCCACTTGCGCACTCCGGACTTCATCAGCGCCTCCCGTCGATGGTCTCCCCACGCTAACGGAGCCCGACGGGACACCGGGGCACGACCGCACCGCGCGGCCGGGAAGCCGCCCGCCCCGCCCCCGGGCGTCTGCGCACCCGCGAACGAGCGAAGTCCCGTGGCGGTGGGGGCCACGGGACTTCGCGTACAGGGGACGCCTGGCCCATCGGGCGGATCAGCGCGTGCCGACCGCCGCGCGGACCGCTCTGCGCGCCATCCCGGCGTCGTCGTGCAGTCGGCGGAGCAGCAGCCGCTGCTCCTCCCCGGAGGACAGGGAGCCCGCCGGCAGCGGCTGGGTCGGGGCGGTCGCCAGCATCGAACGCTGCACCGCCGTCTCGGACATCCGGATCTCCCGGGTCAGCACCAGCATCAGATTGACCAGGAAGGCGTCCCGCGCGGCCGGACCCGCCGACTGGGCGAGCCGGCTGATCTGGGCGCGGGCGGCCGGGGCGTCGCCCAGGACCGTCCACAGGGTGGCGAGGTCGTAGCCCGGCAGGTACCAGCCGGCGTGCTCCCAGTCGAGCAGCACCGGACCGGCCGGGGACAGCAGCAGGTTCGACAGCAGGGCGTCACCGTGGTTGAACTGCAGCGCCGTGCCCGACAGCTTCACGCCGTGCAGCAGCTTCTGCAGGTCGCCGAGGTCCCGGTCGGTCAGCAGCCCCAACTCGTAGTCGCGGGCGATCCGCCGCGCGTAGTTCATCGGGGTGCCGAACAGCTCGGCCGGCGGCCGCCACTGGTTGACCCGGCACACCGCGCCCAGGGCCGCCCGCAGGTCCACCCGCGGCGGCGGCTCCACCGGGTGCCGCTGCAGGGCCGCGACCCGGCCCGCCATCCGCTCCACCACCAGCGTGCAGTTCTCGGGGTCGGCGGCGATCAGCCGCGGCACCCGGACCGGCGGGCGGTGCCGGACGAACGTCCGGTACGCCGCTATTTCGTGCCGGTAGCGCTCGCGCCACTCCGGCGAGTGGTCCAGTAAAACCTTCGCGACGGCGGTCATCCGCCCTGTGGTGCCCACCAGGAGGACCGAGCGGCCGCTGCGCCGCAGCACCTGCACCGGCGCGAACTCCGGACAGATCCGCTGCACCGAGGCGAGGGCGGTGCGCAGTTGCGCCCCCTGCGGCCCCGAGAGGTCGATTCTGCCGCTGACGGGCTGTGACCCGGTACCCGGCATGCGCCGCGCCCGGACGGTGCCCTGCACCGGTGCCGACGGGCGGCCGGGTTCGAGGTAGGGGCCGCCGCCCGCCGGAAGCGTGCGGTGCGGCCGGACCGGTGCGGACACGGAGGACGTTGCTGCGTACATGGTGATACGGATCCCTTCGTGCGCCGACGAGTTGCGTACGCCGCCCCGCCGGATCCCGTGCTTCACCCTGGGGAGTTCCGCCGGTGACCGGGTCGGGGAGGCGCATTCCTACCTGACACCCGGCGCAAGGTGGCGAACCATCGGGCGTGCCCTGGCGAAGCCTGGCGAATAGTCGCTGGGCATCTGACGGGGGGCTACTGTCAACTCAGCCGAGAACCTGGGGGCTTGACGTGAGCAAAGGTCCAAACACCCGCTTGAACGACCTGTTCGGCCTGGCCGGCTGGTCGAAGGGCGAACTGGCGAGGATGGTCAATCGGCAGGCGGCGGCCATGGGCCACCCCCAGCTGGCCACCGACACCTCGCGGGTGCGGCGCTGGATCGACATGGGGGAGACCCCGCGCGAACCGGTGCCCACGGTACTGGCAGCACTGTTCACCGAGCGGCTCGGTCGTGTCGTGACCATCGAGGACCTCGGGTTCGTACGGCAGCGGCGCACCTCCAGACGGCAGCCGGAAGGGGCTCGAGAGAACCCCGACGGGATGCCGTGGGCGCCCGAACGCACAGCCGCGGTCCTCACCGAATTCACGGGAATGGACCTCATGCTCAACCGTCGCGGTCTGATGGGCGCGGGCGCCGTGCTCACCGCCGGCTCCGCCCTCAGCAACGCCATGTACGACTGGCTGCACACCGACCCCGCCCTCGCGAAGGAGGCGCGGCACTTCGGGGAGGCCTTCCAGGCCGATCCCGCGGGATACGACCGCTACGAGGCGGCCCCGATCGGCTCCCAGGAGATCGAGGCGCTGGAGCGCTCCGTCGAGGTGTTCCGCGCCTGGGACGCCTCCAGAGGAGGCGGACTCCAGCGCAAGGCCGTCGTCGGCCAGCTCAACGAGGTGGGCGGGATGCTCGCCTACCACCACCCCGACCACCTCCAGCGGCGCCTGTGGGGGGTGGCGGCCAACCTGGCCGTGCTCGCGGGCTGGATGTCCCACGACGTGGGCCTGGAGCCCACGGCGCAGAAGTACTTCGTCATCGCGGCGCACGCCGCCCGCGAGGGGGGCGACCGGCCGCGCGCCGGTGAGGCGCTGTCCCGCGCCGCCCGTCAGATGGTCCACCTGGGCAAGCCGAACGAGGCCCTGGACCTGATGAAGCTCGCCCAGTCGGGCTCGGGCGAGCAGACCCTGCCGCGCACCCGCGCCATGCTGCACACCATCGAGGCCTGGGCGCAGGCCGCCCTGGGCAAGGGCCAGGCGATGCGCCGCACCCTGGGCGAGGCGGAGGAGCTGTTCGTCTCCGACAAGGGCGACGTACCGCCGCCGAGCTGGATGCAGCACTTCGACGAGGCCGACCTGCACGGCATGCAGGCCCTCGCCTACCGCACCCTCGCCGACCACGACGCCTCGGCGGCCCCGATCGCCGCGCGCCACGCCCGTGAGGCCCTGCGGCTGCGCGGCGAGGGCTACCAGCGCTCGCAGATCTTCGACTACATCTCCATGGCCTCGGCCTGCTTCATCGCCGACGAGCCGGAACAGGCCGACCGGTACGCGCGCCTCGCCCTGGTCTCGATGAACGAGACCTCTTCGCACCGGACCTGGGACCGGCTGCGCGAGATGTACCGGCTCACCGCCCAGTACTCCGGCTCCGCGCGCATCGAGGACCTGCGCCAGGAGATCAAGCTGGCCCTCCCGGACAGCCCGGCGCCGCGCGCCACGGGGGTGTAGTCCCACGCCGGCCCCCGTCCGCCCCGAGTGCCCCCCCACACCGTGTACGTGTACGGAGACGAGAAAGGCCGCGCCTTCCGGCGCGGCCCCTGAAGCCGTGGGCGACCCGTGGGCCCTGAAGCCCGGACGGTTCGCGCCCGTTACCCGCCCACCCTGGCCACGAGCACGCAGGCGTCGTCCTCCCGCTCGCTCTCGCCGAACTCCTCGATGACGAGCCGTACGCAGTCCTGCGCCGACCGCGCCGCCGAGAACCGCGGCGCGAGCGCCAGGAGCCGTTCGGTGCCGTCGGCCCGGCTGAACTCGATGCTGCGCGGGGTCAGTCCGTCCGTGTGCAGCACCAACAGGTCGCCGACTTCCAGCCGTTCCTCGGCCTGCCCGTACGAGGCTCCGGAGGTCGCGCCCAGCAGGACGCCCTCCGGCGGCAGCAGGGACCGGCCCGCCCCGCGGCGGAACAGCAGCGGTGCCGGGTGGCCCGCCTGAGCCCAGGACAGCACCCGGCGCGCGGGATCGTAGCGGCAGCACACGGCCGAGCCGAGCGCCGGCTGCACGGAGGTCTCCAGGAGCTGGTTGAGCCAGCCCATCAGCGGGCCGGGCTCGATCCCCGCCATGGCCATCCCGCGCAGGGCGCCCAGCATCATCGCCATCCCGGAGGTGGCGGTCACCCCGTGCCCGGTCAGGTCACCGACCGTCAGCATCGAGCGTCCGTCGGGGAGTTCGAGCGCGTCGTACCAGTCGCCGCCGATCAGCGCGCTGGTCGCGGACGGCAGGTAGTGGGCGGCCACGTCGAGAGTGCCCGCGCTGCTGTGCGGGAACCGCAGGGAGCCGCGCCACGGGGGGAGCACGGCTTCCTGCAGCTCGACCGCCAGCCGGTGCTCGGTCTGCGCGATCTCCCGCTGGCGCTGCAGCGAGTCACGGGACTCGCGCACCGCGCGCTGGCTCCGGCGCAGTTCACTCACGTCGCGGAGCACGGCCCACATGGAGGCCGTGCAGCCGTCGGAGTCGAGTACCGGCTCGCCCCTCATGTGCAGCGTCCGGACGCGGCCGTCGGCCCGGACGATGCGGAACTCGCCGTCGATCGGTTTGCCGTCCACCAGGCAGGCGGTGACCCACGCGGTGAGCAGCGGCTGGTCCTCGGAGAACAGGGTGGAGCCCAGTTCGTCGAGGGGGAGCGCGCCGGTTTCGGGCGAGCGGCCGAAGATCTGGAACAGCTCGTCGGACCAGCTGACTTCGTCCGTCAGCAGGTTCCACTCGGCGCTGCCGACGCGGGTCTGGGCCTCGGGCCCCGCCTCGGGCGCCGCCTGGGGGAGCTCGACGGTCTCGGGCACCGGCGGCAGGCCCTCCTTGAGCTGGCCGAGGTGCTCGCGGAGGTCGTCGAGGTGGTGGACGGCGAGATCGCACAGTGCGCGCTGCCAGCGGCCCTGGGCGTCGTCGTCGTCCACGACGGTGTCGCGGCGGACCGCGTCCACTTCTCCCCGCAGCCGCCGGGTCTGAGAGATCAGCGCGTCCACCGACCCCGGCTCTGGCGGCTGCGCGGAACGGTCCGCGAACAGGTGGGACGGCATGAGAACTCCGATACAGGCGCGGCACGGCCAAGTCTGAAGGAAGGACCGGTAATGACTGTTGCACAGGGCGCGACGGCGTGTAAGGCGTTTGGCAACATCCGCAACGTTCTTGCTTTTGGCATATGCCGTAGGCCTTCCGGCGGCTGTTTCGTGTGCGAACGAATCCGGTCAGCGCCCTTCGGCGGGACGGGGCCGGCACCTGCCGGTGGGGGCCGGGGCGGGCCGGTGGCGGCGGCCGGAAACCGGCCCTCGCCGGCCGTCGCTCGATCGTACGGCCGAGGCGTGCGAGGCCGGCCGGGCGGCGTACTCGTACCGGGCCCGGATCAACGAGCCTGGGCGAGATACCCCCGAACGGAGGACCCCCTGCCGCGAGTCGGTGCGGAGCCGAGGCTTCCCACCGCACCGGCGGGTCGCTACTCTACGTGCCGGTAACGAACCGGGGGAGGTCCGCGCGGGCGGGCCCGGGCAGCGTGGGGACGACGGACATGAGCGGGTACGACCACGCCGCCGGGCAGGACCACGCCGCCGGGCAGGATCACGCCCCCGGGCAAGACCGGGCCACGCGTCAGGACGGCACCACCGGGCAGACCCGTCGCGCCGGGCAGAGCCGCCGGTCCTTCCTCACCTACCTCGTGGCCGCGCCGACCCTCGCCCTCGTCACCCGCGCCGGCGGCGACGCGCTCGCCCCGCAGCCCGCCCACGCCGTGGTGCCGTCGCTGCCCGCCATCGCCGACGTGATCGACCTCGGTGACCTGTTCATCCTGGCCGGGGCGCCCACCTCCGCCCTGCTGGCGCTCGCCGTCGAGGCGGACGGCACCATCCGCTTCCGGCTGCCGCGCGAGGAGGTCGGCCAGGGCCTCACCACCGCCGTCGCCATGCTGGTCGCGGAGGAACTCGACGCGCCCCTGGCCGGCGTACGCGTGGAGTTGGACGACGCGCGGCCCGAGCTGCTCTTCAACCAGCTCACCGGATCCTCCAACTCGATCCGCTCCCTCTACGGGCCCGTCCGCCAGTGCGCCGCCACCGCCCGGGCCCGGCTCGTCGCGGCCGCCGCCCGCCGCTGGGGCCTCTCCGCGGCGTCACTGACCACCGCGAACGGCGCCGTCCGCGCCCCCGACGGCCGCAGCGCCGACTACGGTTCCCTCGCCGCGGCCGCCGCCGACCCCGGCCTGATCGTCCTCGGCGCCACCCCCAAGAAGACCGCGAAGCACACGCTCGTGGGCAGGCCCACCAGCCGCGTCGACGCCCGCGCCATGGTCACCGGCGCCCAGCAGTACACCCTCGACCTCGACGTGCCCGGCGCCAAACCCTGCGTGGTGCGCCGCCCGCCCACCCTCGGCGGCACCGTCCGCACCGTCACCAACCTCGCCGCCGTCCGGGCCATGCCGGGCGTCCTGCACGTGGTGACCGTCCCCACCGGGGTCGCCGTCGTCGCCGAGACCTTCGGGCAGGCCATCACCGCCAAGTCGGCCCTCCAGGTCACCTGGGGACCCGGTCCCGCCGACCAGCTGTCCGACACCCAGATCCGCGCCAAGCTGCGCGCCGCCACCCCGCCGCTGCTGGTGCCGCCGCTGCTGACCCCGTACGTGGACGCCGAGTTCGACTTCGCCTTCGTCAGCCACGCCCCGATGGAGACCAACTCCGCCATCGCCGACGTCCGCGACGACCGCGCCGAGATCTGGTCCGGCCTCAAGTCCCCGATCGTGGCCCGCGAGACCATCGCCGCCGACCTCGGCCTGCCCCTGTCCAAGGTGCGGGTGCACGTGGTCCAGGCCGGCGGCTCCTTCGGCCGGCGGCTCTTCTTCGACGCGGCCCTGGAGGCCGCCCGCGTCTCCAAGGCCTGCCGCCGCCCGGTCAGGCTGATGTGGACCCGCGTGGACGACACCCGGCACGGCCGGATGCGCCCCGCCACCCACCACAAGATCCGGGCCACCCACCTGCTGGGCGAGGTCCTCAGCTTCGAGCACCGGGTCGCCGCCGCCGAGACCGACTTCCGGCACGGGCTCGGCGAGATCATCACCGCCACCGCGGCGAACCTGCCGCTGGGGATCGGCAACGCCACCCTGGCCCAGACCCTGTTCCTGACCACGGTGAAGTCCCCCTACCACTTCGGGCTCACCACCCAGGCGCTCACGGAGGTGCCCACCGGCATCCCCACCGGATCCTGGCGCTCGGTGTACTCCGCCAACACGCGCGGCGCCGAGGAGATCGTGGTCGACGAACTCGCCGCGCGCACGGGCCGGGACCCCTACCGCTTCCGCCGCACCTTCCTGAAGACCGACGCCCAGCGCGCCGTACTCGACAAGGTGGCCGCGGAAGGGGAGTGGGGGCGGCCGATGGAGGCGGGCCGCGCGCAGGGCATCGCCTTCCACGAGGAGTACAAGTCCCGCACCGCGTGCCTCGTCGAGATCGACACCCGCGACCCGGAACACGTCCGCGTCACCAAGGCGGTCATCGCCGTGGACGTGGGCCTTCCGGTCAACCCGCGCGGACTGGAGGCCCAGATGATCGGCGGTCTCACCGATGCCATCTCCACCACCCTGCGCGCGGGCCTGCACCTGGACAAGGGGCTCCCACTGGAAGGCAGTTACAGCCAGTTCCACTGGGCGCAGCAGCGGGACACCCCGCGCGACGTACGGGTCTTCGTGCTGCCGGCCACCGGTGAGGAGCCGGGCGGCGCGGGCGAGCTCGGCGTGCCCGCCGCCGTCGGCGCGATCGCCAACGCGTGGGCCCGGGCCACCGGTTCCAAGCCGCGCAGCTTCCCCCTCGACTTCGACGTCGACTTCACCCCCTACCCCCGCTAGCCCGCTTCCCCCGCCCGTTCCCCACTCCCCTCGCCGGCCCCGGACCCAGGAGTACGCCGTGCCCTCGCACACCTTCACCGTCAACGGGCAGAGCGTCACCGTGGACGCGCCCGACGATCTGCCCCTGCTGTGGGTGCTCCGCGACATGCTGGGAGTCCGCGGCCCCAAGTACGGCTGCGGGGTGGACGTCTGCAAGGCCTGCACGAGCCACCTCGACGGCGTCGACGTCCGCCCGTGCGTGGTGCCCGTCTCCGCGTGCGCGGGCAGGTCGGTGACCACCATCGAGGGGCTGGCGAACGGGGACGACCTGCACCCGGTCCAGGAGGCCTGGCTCGAACAGGACGTCGCCCAGTGCGGCTTCTGCCAGCCCGGCCAGATCATGGCCGCCGTCGCCCTGCTCCAGCGCACCAGCGAGCCCACGGACGAGGACATCGACGCCATCGCCAACATCTGCCGTTGCGGTACGTACTTCCGCATCCGCGAGGCCATCCGCAGCGCGGCCGCCACGATGTGAGCGGCGGCGGATCCCGGTCTTCCCCCGTGAATGCCGGGACCCGGCCGCTCCTGGCCAAACCTACGCGGCCGAAAGGCCGTTGGCAGGGTTCGCCGTGCCCAGTGACCCGGCGAGACGGGTATCACAGCGCACAGTGAGCGGCGGGTGGTTGAATGCGCCCGTGCCCCGGTCCGACGACGTCCTCAAGCTGCACCGGCTCGCCCACGCCGGAGGATCGGCCGCGCTGCTGGAGTGGCTCTGCGCCCGCCTCGGCGGATGGACCGGGGTCGTGGACGCCGGGCGGGGCCCGGGGCCGGAGACCGCGGTGCGGGGCGCCGCCGAGCTGAGCGCCCGCGGCGTACGGTCGGCCGTCCTGCACGCCCCCGGCTCCGCGACGCTGCTGTTCGCGCTGGACGGCGGGCGCGCGCTGGCCGCCGTACTCGAACAGCCGCACCACCCCGACGCCGCCGCCCTGCTCGCGGACGCCGCCGTACCGCTGGCGCTCGTCCTGCGCGCCGAGGAGGCCGCGCGGCGGGAGGAGCGGGCCGCGCTCGCCGAGTCGCGGGCCCGCGAGGCGGTCCTGCACCTGCTGATGAACGGGCGGCTCTCCACCGCCCACCAGATCGCCGAGGCGCTGGGGCCCTCGCTGCCCGAGCCGATGCGGATGTACGTCGTCGAATGCCGCACCGGCCGGCGCGCCGAAGTGGCGCGACGGTGCGAGGAGCTGACGGACGGCCGGGCCTGGATCGTGCGCTGCCCGGTCTACGTACGCCACCTCATCGTGCTGGTCCCGGCCGGGCCGGCCGCGGTGTCCGCCGGCCACGATCCCCTCGCCGAGGCGCTGGTGGCGGTGGCCCCGGACTGCACGGTCGGGGTCAGCGGGGAGCTGCGCCTGCGCGAGGCCCCGGCCGCCTACCAGCAGGCCTTCCACGCCCTGGCCGTGGCCCGGGAGCGGGGCGAGCGGCACGCCCGCTTCGGGCCCGGCCCCGAGCTGGTGCTCGCCGCGCACGAGGCCGGGGCCGGCTGGGCGCAGGCTCTGCTCGCGCCCCTGTACGCGTACGAGCCCCGGCGTCCCCAGGACCCCGGCGGACAGGAACTGCGCGCCACCGCCCACGCCTGGCTGAACTTCACCTCGCACGCCACGCGGCTGCTGAAGATCCACCGCAACACCCTCGCCGCCAGGCTCCGGCTGGTCGAGGCGCTGCTCGGGCTGGACCTCGCGCGGCTCGGGGACCAGGCGGCGCTCTCGCTGGCGCTGCGGCTGACCCCGGGGGCGTGGCGGGGGAAGGGGGCGGACGCGGCGGCGGCCGCGCCCGGTCTCGACGCGGTGCTGGGCGATCCGCGCGTGACCGCCTGGGCCCGCGCCCAGCTGAGCGCGCTGAGCGGACCGGACGCCCCGTCGGGTGCCCGTGCCACGGTCCGCGCCTGGCTGGCGCACGACGCGCAACTCGCGGCGACGGCCGCGGCGCTGGGCGTCTCGGTCCCGGGCGCCCGCAAGCGGCTGACCCGTATCGAGGTGCTGCTGGAGCGCTCCCTGCTCCAGTCCCCGAGCGCCCGGCACGACCTGTGGCTGGCTCACCGGGCGGAGGAGCTCGCAGGGTGACACAAGCCGCAAAAGGGATGATCGGCGAAAGGAATCGACGATCATGCCCGAATGAGGCGAATCCATGCGAAACGCGTGCTGGTCGGTGAACCGCTGGACACCGCGCGCCTGGGCGAGACCCTGCTGCCCAAACGGCTCGCCCTGCCGATCTTCTGCAGCGACCCGCTCTCCTCCGTGGCCTACGCCACCGAGGAGATCCTGCTGATCCTGGCCCTCGGCGGCGTCGCACTGCTCCACCTGACCTGGTACGCGGCCGCCGCCATCGTCTTCCTGCTCCTGGTGGTCGTCGCCTCCTACCGGCAGACCTGCCACGCCTATCCCGGCGGGGGCGGCGCGTACGTCGTCAGCGCGGAGAACCTCGGCCAGACCGCCGCGCTCACCGCCGCGAGCGCACTGCTCGTCGACTACGTGATGACCGTCGCGGTCTCCGTCGTCTCCGGCGTCTCCGCCATCACCTCCGCCATTCCCGCGCTGAACGACCACGAAGTGGCCCTGTCGGTCGCCTCCGTGGTGCTGCTCACCCTGATGAACCTGCGCGGCGTACGGGAGTCGGGCCGGATCTTCGCCATCCCCACCTACGGATTCGTCCTCGTCATCTACCTGATGTTCGCCGTGGCCGCCGTACGCCTCGGGACCGGCGAGACCATCCGCGCCGAGTCCGCCGACCTGCCGATCACCGCGGAAGGCACCTACACCGGAATCGCCCTGGTCTTCCTCGCGATGCGCGCCTTCGCCTCCGGCTGCACCGCCCTCACCGGCGTCGAGGCGATCAGCAACGGCGTACCCGCCTTCCGCAAGCCCAAGGCCAAGAACGCGGCGACCACGCTCGCCGCGATGGGCGCGCTCTCGGCCACGATGTTCACGGGCATCACGGCCCTGGCCATGTCGTACCAGGTACACGTCGCCGCCGACCCCACCGAACTGGGCCTGCCGCCCGGCACCGCGACCTCCACCGCCCTCGCCCAGATCGGCCGTGCCACCTTCGGCAGCTGGCACTTCCTCTTCTACCTGCTCCAGGCGGTCACCGCGGGCGTGCTGATCCTCGCGGCGAACACCGCCTTCAACGGCTTCCCGATGCTCGCCTCGATCCTGGCCAGGGACCGGTACGCGCCCCGCCAGCTCTCCAACCGCGGCGACCGGCTCGTCTACTCCAACGGCGTCGTACTCCTCGCCCTCGCCGCGATCGCCCTCATCGTGGCCTTCGACGCCCAGTTGACCCGCCTCATCCAGCTCTACATCATCGGCGTCTTCGTCTCCTTCACCCTCTCCCAGTCCGGCATGGTCCGGCACTGGGGCAAGCAGCTCGCCTCACCCGCCACCCCGCGCGAGGAGCGCGTCCACATCCACCGCAGGCGCGCCATCAACGCGGTCGGCGCCTCCATGACCGCGCTGGTCCTGGTCATCGTCCTGCTCACCAAGTTCACGCACGGGGCATGGCTCGTCGTCATCGCCATGCCGCTGCTCTTCCTCGGCATGAAGGGCGTACGCCGCCACTACGACCAGGTCGCCCTGCAGGTCGCCGTGGCCCCCGGCGCCAAACCGCGCGAGCCGGCCCGCCACCACGTCCTCGTACTGGTCGCCGCCGTACAGGCCCCGACGCTCAAGGCCATCGGCTACGCGCAAGGGCTGCGCCCCGACAGCCTGACGGCGGTCACCGTCGCCGCGGACGAGGGCGAGGCGGCCCGGCTGCGGGAGGCCTGGGCCGCGCACGATCCGGGGCTGCCCCTGAAGATCCTGCACTCGCCCTACCGCGAGGTGGTGGGCCCGATCATGGCCCACGTCCAGGAACTGGCCGCGGACGACGCCACGGACGTGCTGTCGGTGGTGATCCCCGAGTACGTCGTGGGGCACTGGTGGGAACAGCCGCTGCACAACCAGAACGCCCTGCGGCTGAAGGCGCGGCTGCTGTTCACGCCGGGCGTCGCGGTGATCGACGTCCCGTACCTGCTGGAGTCGGCGAAGTCCGCCCAGCCCGCGGGGCAGGAGGGGTAGGCACCTCCCCGGCCGCGGCGGCCTGCCGGACCGCGGAGGGCGGGCCCGCCGCCTGCGGGGCCCCGGTGTGCTGGACCACCGCCGCGTGCGCCAGCGCCAGTTCCACCACGTGCCGCGGGTCGGTGAGGGAGCGGCCGGTGAGCTGCTCCAGGCGGCGCAGCCGGTTGGAGACGGTGTTGCGGTGGCAGTACAGCCGCTGCGCGGAGTACGTGGTCGAGCCCTGGCAGGCGAGCCAGGTCCCGAGGGTGGTCAGCAGCGTCCGCCGGTCCTCGGCGGGCAGCGCGAGCACCGGGCCCAGCACCACCCGCCGCAGCCGGCCCGCGAGTTCGGCCTGGGCGGCGATTAGCGCGGCCGGCAGCCGTTCGTCCAGCAGCGCCGTGCGCGGACCGCCGGACTCTGGAGCCGTGCGCAGTGCCAGGACCGCCAGCCGGTGCGCCCCGGCCAGCTCGGCCGCCGCCCCGACGACCGGACTGACCCCGGCGCGCAGCCCGAGCGGCGCGAGCAGCTCCCGTACGGACTCCAGCGGATGGTGGCCCAGCTCCACCAGGCCGATCTCCCCGTCGCCGCGGATCCGCCACAGCACGCGCGGAGCGGCGGCCCCGGCCTTGGCGGCCGCCGGGCCGGCGGACAGGCCCTCGCCGCCGGATCCCACCACGACCACCGCGAAGCGGCCCCGCTCCGGCAGGCCCAGCCGCGCCGCGGCCTCCGCGGCCGTCGGCCCCCCGTCGGCCGCCGCCCCGTCGAGCAGGACGTCCAGCAGCGCCGCCCGGCGTTCCCTGTCGCGGTCGGCGCGTACGGCCTCGGTGCGGTGGTACGACTCGGTGAGGGCGTCCGTCAGCTGGTCCAGGACGTCCCATAACGCGGGCGCACCGGGCAGCAGCCGGGGCAGCGCCGTCCGGTCGTGCGCGGCCACCGCCTCGGTGAGGGTCTGCCAGAGCAGCCGGCCGCCACGGCGGTAGGTGCGCAGCAGAGAGGCGAGCGGCAGCCCCTGTTCGGCCCGCAGCGCGCCGGTCGCCCGGGCGTCGGCGAGCTCGACGGGCAGCCCCCGCGAGCTGCGCACCAGGCCCTCGACGGCCTGGCGGAGGTGGTGGTGGATCCGCTCGCGCAGCTCGGCCCGGCCGAGCAGGGCGGCGTAGGCGGGATCCTCGGTCAGCGTCCGGTCGGCGAGCCGGTCCGCCGCGACGGCGAGCCGGCGGGACAGGTCCTCGCGTATCTCCTCGATGATCCGCTCCATGCCGGGCAGCCTGACACGGGGGAGGGGACGGTGGGGAGGGCGCGGAGACGGCACATCCGCTACCGTGGGCGAAGCACTGCACTTGCAGTGATCCCCCGATGTGCCTCACGCGATGTGCCGCACCCACCCCCAGGGACCGCCCATGCGCCAGAATCCGCAGCGCCGTGCCGCACTGCTCGACGCCGCCATCGAAGTCCTGGCACGCGAGGGCTCGCGCGGCCTGACGCTGCGCGCGGTGGACGCCGAGGCCGGTGTGCCCACGGGCACCGCCTCGAACTACTTCGCCAACCGGGCCCAGCTGCTCGTACAGATCCTGCACCGCACCCGGGAACGGCTGACGCCGGAGCCGGAGGACCTGGCCGGCCCGCTGGACACCAAGGTGCTGCTGACCCGGCTGCTGGAGCGGATGCGGCGCGAGCGCAGCGTGCACATCGCGATGCTGGAGCTGAGGCTGGAGGGCACCCGGCGCCCCGAACTCCAGGCGGAGCTGGCCGGATTCCAGGGCGAGGAGCTGGAGGCGAACATCGCCTGGCACCTGGAGGCGGGGCTGCCCGGGGACCGGCAGGGCGTGGTCCTGCTGTACCTCGCGATGCTGGGCCTGATCGTGGACGACCTGACCGCGCCGGCGATGCTGGAGGCCCACCCGGTGGAGGGGCTCATCGAGGCGATGGTCGAGCGCCTCCTCCCGCAGCGGTCCGCGGACTGACCGGGAGGTATCCGGTGATCTTATGCTCAGGTATACGCGAGTCAGCTGGTTTTGCGGCCGGTGAGCGACTTTGATGGGTTCGCCAGGCCTCGTACCGAGCAGGGGGACTCATCATGAGTACCGACCACACGCAGAAGGACAGCGCACCCACCCTGATCTGTTCCGTGCAGCGCGCACTGCGCCTCGTGGAAGCGATGTACGCCGAAGGCGGGGCGACGGCCAAACGGCTCGCCCGGGTCACCGGGATCCCCCTGCCCACCGTCTACCACCTGCTCCGCACCCTCAGCCACGAGGGTTACGTCCAGCGCGAGGGCGGCTCTTTCCGCCTCGCGGACGATCTCCCGCTCGCTTCGTGATCAAATATCGACGCGTTCCGGCCAAGGTCTCACGCGCTTCATGGCATGTTCCAGCGGAAAATGCCAGAACGCCCTTTCGTACTGTGGAAGTTGAGTAAGTTCCCTCCTGTCGCGCCGTACGACCGTGCAAACAGCACGTCCGGCCGGGAGGGGAGCCCGCGTGCCCGGGATCGACGAATGCCTGCTCGAAGCCATGGCCCTGCCTGGTGCGCGGGGGGCCGCGCTGGTCGACTGGAGCAGCGGACTGGCCCTCGGCACCGCCGGGGAGTCGCCCGTGGGCGACCACGAGACCACCGCCGCCGAGACCGCCGAGCTGGCCCGGGCGGCCGCCGAGTACGAGTCCTTCGCCTCGACGGCGCCGGGCGATGACACGGCGGGACCGCCCGTCGAAGACCTGATCGTCACGACCCGCGCCGGGTACCACGTCCTGCGCTTCGTCGACACGAGCTTCGACAGCAGCGTCTTCCTGCACCTGTGGCTCGACCGTACCGAGGGCAACCTCGCCCTCGCCCGCCACAGACTCAGGACCCTGGCCGAAGGGCTGGTGCTCAGATGACCACCCCGGCCCCGGCCGCGAACACCTTCGCGGCCGTCTCCCCGCTCCTCACCAGGCTCGCCGCGGAACGCGCCACCGGCGCCCTGCTCCGCGACCGCGGCACCCTCTTCCTGGAGGACGGCCGCATCGTGCACGCGGAGAGTCCGGCCACCCCCGGCCTCGACGTCCTGCTCACCACCGGCGGCGGCCTCGCCCCCGAGCGCTGGCGCGAGGCGGTCGACCGGGCCGGCGCCCGCCGCCAGGTCGCCCGCTTCCTCGTCGACAGCGGCGGGCTCGCCGGCGGCGAGCTGGAGATCTGCCACCTCGCCGCCATCTTCGACGCCGCGTTCTTCGCCCTGTCACCCGGCAGCGGCCCCTCCCGGTTCCGCCGCGGCGCCACCCACTGGATCGGCTCGGTCCGCTCCGTGCCCGCCGCCGCCGTCGAACGCGAGACGCGCCGCCGCAGGGAACTGCTCGACGCGGTCTGGCCCTACCCGCTGCTCGACACCGCCCCCGTGGTGCCCCGGGCGGCCGCGCCCGGCCAGACGGTCAGCGCCCGGCAGCGGATCCTGCTGCGCGAGACCGACGGCGTGCGCACCCCGGCGGACCTCGCGTGGGTGCTGGGCCGGCCCGCCTTCCACACGCTGCTCGACGTACGCCGCCTCGCGGCGGCCGGACTGGTCGAAACCCCGCACACCCCGGCTCCGCCGCCGGTCGCGGTACCCCTGCCCGACTGGATGACCCAGGCCCAATCCCCGGACGTGGCGCTGCTCCGCCGGTTACGCGACGCACTGGAGGCAAGCCTGTGAGGCTCCCGCTGCGACCGGCCCTGCGCGCCGACCGCTCCGAGCGGAGACAGCCCGAAAGGAGAAAGGCCGACATGAGTACGGTGCCCCCCGAGGCGGAGGCCGAGATACTCGCCGAGCTCCGCAGGCTGCGGGCCCGGGTACCCCAGCTCACCGGTGCGCTCGCGGCGAGCGCCGACGGCTTCGTCCTCGCCCAGGACAGCGCCGCCGCCGAGGCCGAATCCGTCGCGGCGCTGACCGCGGCCGCCCTCGGGGTGGCCCAGCGGCTGAGCGACAGCACCGGGCAGGGTGCGTTCCGCGAACTGCTGGTGCGCGGCGAGGACGGATACGTGGCCACCTACGCGGCGGGCACGGCGGCCGTCCTCACCCTGACCGCGGAGCCCCGCGTCAACGTCGGGCGCCTCCACCTGGAGGCACGCCGCTCCAGCCTCCGGATAGCCGAGCTGATCGACCACACCCTCGGGCGGCGCGGCTCCGGCGTCCCGCCGCTGCCCCCGCTGCCGCCCGCTCCTCCCACCTGACCCCGGACGAATCCACCGGACCGAACCGGAACCTGCACCACGACAGCGAACGACTGACGTACGACACAACGAACGACACAACGAACGAGGAAAGAGGAACCCCTCATGGCAAACGTCGAGACCACGCTCAAGGAAGCCACCACCACGATCGAAGGCGCGCTCGGCGCGGCCCTGGTCGACTACGGCAGCGGCATGGCCCTCGGGACCGTCGGAGGCGGAAAGGACCTCGACCTCGCGGTCGCCGCCGCCGGCAACACCGACGTGGTCCGGGCCAAGGTCCGCACGATGGAGATGCTCGGCCTCAAGGACGAGATCGAGGACATCCTCATCACCCTGGGCAGCCAGTACCACCTGATCCGTCTGCTGAAGGGCCGGGGCACCTCGGGCTTCTTCCTCTACCTCGCCCTCGACAAGAAGCGGGCCAACCTCGCGATGGCCCGCCACCAGCTGAAGAACATCGAGGCAGACCTGGAGGTCTGACCCGGAACCGGGACGTCGAGGTGGCGGGCGGCTTAAATCTTTGCCGTCCGCCCCGGCGATCAGCCGTGGTATGCCCGATAAGGGAGGAGTTCATGATTCTGCCACCTAGTAGGATGCTGTGAGCAGCTGATCATCGATAAAGCACAAAACGCTGGAGAACCCGCCACCCATGCCCCCGCGCCTGAGCATCGTCGTCCCCGTCTACAACGTCGAGCTCTACCTCGACGAGTGCCTGGAATCCATCGCCGCTCAGACCTTCGGCGACTTCGAGGCGATCCTCGTGGACGACGGGTCCACGGACACCAGCGCCGTCATAGCCAAGGCCTTCGCCGCCCGGGACAAGCGGTTCCGCGTCGTGATGCAGGAGAACGCAGGCCTCGGCGCGGCACGCAACGTCGGCGCCCGCCACGCCCACCCGGACAGCGAGTACCTGGCGTTCGTCGACAGTGACGACACCATGCCGGACTACGCCTACCAGCGCATGATCGACGCCCTCGACGAGACGGGCTCCGACTTCGCCGGAGGCAACGTCAAGCGCTTCCGCTCCGTCGGCATGCAGCAGTCCTGGGGCCACCGGGCGGCGTTCGCCAAGACCCAGCTGAAGACCCACATCTCCAAGTTCCCGGCGCTGGTCACCGACCGCACCGCGTGGAACAAGGTCTACCGCCGCACCTTCTGGGACGAGCACGGCTTCCAGTACCCGGAGGGCATCCTCTACGAGGACGCCCCGGTCAGCATCCCCGCGCACTACTTCGCGTCCAGCGTCGACATCATCAGCGACTGCGTCTACCACTGGCGCGTCCGCGAGACGGGCGAGCGCTCGATCACCCAGCGCTCCACCGACCCGATCTCCCTGATCGACCGCGTGAAGTCCGTCCGCCTGGTCCGCGAGTCCCTCAAGGCCAAGCAGGGTGCCAAGTACGTCCGTTACCTGCGCGACTACGACTACAACGTGCTGAGCGAGGAACTCCCGCTCATCTACAAGTACGTCGCCGAGGGCGGCGCCGACTTCCGCGCCGCCTTCGTCAAGGAGGTCGGCGGCCTCGTCCGCGAGATCGGCACCGGCCCCTGGCCCGACCTGACCGTCGCCGACCGCCTCAAGGCCTACCTGGCCGGCGAGGGCCGCGTCGAGGACTTCATCGCGCTCCTGCACCACCAGCGCGACTACCACTACAGCGTGCCGGTCAAGGGCCTCGCCCGCCCGCAGGCCGACTACCCCTTCCTGCAGGGCCGCCCGCCGGTCCCCGCCAGGGTCCTCACCCTCGGCCCGCGCGAGCGCCGGGTCGTCAGCCGCCTGGAGCAGGCGGCCTGGGCCGACGGCAAGCTGCAGCTGCGCGGCTACGCCCTCCCCGGCCACCTCGGCGCGGAGAGCCGCCTCGGCTCGCGCAAGATGCTGGTCTTCCGCGAGGGGGGCAAGCGCCGCCGCTCCGTCGTCAGCACCCGTACGGTCGCCTCCCCGATGGCCACCGTGAAGTCCCCGCACCTCGCCCTGCGGCACGCCGACTGGGCCGGCTTCACCGCCACCGTCGACCCCTCGATCTTCCAGTCGGGCGGCAAGTGGCGCGAGGGGATATGGACCACGTCCATCGCCGTCACCGGCGCCGGCGGCCTGCACCGCGCCCGCCTGCGCGGCGGCGAGCACGACACGGGCCAGAACCCGCCCCCGTACTGGGTGGCCCCCGACGTCCGGATCGTCCCGGCCGTCTCCGGCGCCCTCACCATCCAGGTGGAGATCGCCCGCGCCCGCGCCCTGGACGTCCACCCCGCCGGTGACGACGCCGTCGAGATCACCGGCGAGCTCTCCGCCGAGGCCGGCACCGCGTCCGCACTGCGGGCCGTCCACGTCACCACCGGCGCCGTCCTCAGCTTCCCGCTGGAGACCGCCGCGGCCCGTTCCGGCCGCGTCCCGTTCACCGCGCGCGTCCCGCTGGCCGACCTGGCCGCCGTGGCGGACGCCGAGGTAGAGCCCGGCGAGTGGGCCCCCGAGCCCTGGAGCCTCTCCGTGCTCGGCGCCGACGGCACCGAGCACCGCCTGGTCCACGACGAGCGCGGCGGCTTCAACGGCCTCGTCCTGCCCCTGCCCGGCGAGAGCGGCGACCGCGCCCTCTTCGCCAAGCGCGGCAACACCGGACACCTGACCCTCTCCGTCCAGCCCTCCCCGCCGCTCGTCGACGAGGTCACGGCCGAGGACGGCACCGTGACCCTGCGGGGCCGGTTCGTGGCGCCCGCCGACGAGCCGTACGAGCTCGTGCTGCACAACGCGCACGGCGTGGAGTTCAGCTACCCGGTCACCCGTGACGGCGACGCCTTCACGACCACCTTCCAGCCCGTGCTCCCCGAGGCGTACGCAGGCCGGACCACGATCCCCGAGGGCCGCTGGTGGCCCACGCTGCGCCCGGCCGCCCAGGGCGGAACCACCGCGGGCCTGCTCGGCGTCGACCGCGGCGCCCCCGTGCAGATGGGGCCGGGCCTGCTCTTCGCCGGCCCGCACCCCTTCAGCACGCAGGGCCGCCGGATGCGGATCGAGACCCGCTTCCACGACCGCATGGTGCTGGTCGCCGACCCGCTGCTGAGCCCGCACGACCGTTCGCACTTCGCCCAGCGCGTCGCCCGGTTCGAGACCTACCCGGCGCAGCGCGCCCTGCCGGTCAAGGACATCGTGGTCTATGACACCTTCCAGGGGCACGGCGCCGGCGACTCGCCGCGCGCCATCCACGAGGAGCTCGTGCGCCGCGGCGAGAAGCTGGAGCACATCTGGCTGGTCCGTGACGGCCGCACCGAGGTTCCGTCGACCGCCCGCGCCGTGCAGTACGGCAGCGTGGAGTGGTGGGAGGTGCTGGCCCGCGCCCGCTACGTCGTGACCAACGACAACGTGCCGCAGCTCTTCCAGCGCCGCGCCGGCCAGGTCGTCGTACAGACCTGGCACGGCACGCCGATCAAGCAGATCGGGCACGACTTCGTGCACGACTACTACACGAGCCCGGAGATCCTGGAGGGGCTGGAGCACGACAGTGCCCAGTGGACCCTGCTGGCCTCCCCGAGCTCGTACGCCACCCCGATCCTCAAGCGTGCCCTCGGCTACGACGGCGAGGTCATCGAGGCCGGCAGCCCGCGTACGGACGCACTCGTACGGCCCGACGCCGAGCGGATCGCGGAGGTCCGGAGGCGGCTCGGCCTGCCCGAGGGCAAGAAGGTCGTCCTCTACATGCCGACGTGGCGGGAGAACTGCGAGGGCTGGTCGGGCGGCTACAAGCTCGACCTGCGGATCGACCTGGAGCAGGCCCGCCGTGAGCTGGGCGAGGACCACGTCCTGCTGGTCCGCGGCCACCACCACGTGACCGAGCAGGTCCGCGAGGGCGTCCGCGACGGCTTCGTCGTCGACGTGTCCCGCTGGCCCGACGCCACCGACCTGATGCTGGTCGCCGACGTGCTGATCTCGGACTACTCCTCCGCGATCTTCGACTTCGCGCACACCGACAAGCCGATCCTGCTCTTCACGTACGACCTGGCGCACTACCGCGGCACGCTGCGCGGCTTCAACTTCGACCTGGAGGAGAAGGCGCCCGGCCCGCTGCTGGCGGACTCGGCGAGCCTGATCGAGGCCGTGCGCAACGCCGACGAGGTCGGGGCGCGGTACGCCGAGGCGCGGGCGGCGTTCCGCGAGGAGTTCTGCGACCTGGACGAGGGCAACGCCGCCGAGCGCGTGGTCGACCGCATGCTCGCCATGGGCGCGGCGCCCGCGAAGTAGGCCGTACGGGCGAAATTCCCGGCTGAACGCGAACCGGCCCCGGGCCCACCGATGAATTTCGGGCCCGGGGCCGGTCTGTATGTGAGGAACGGTATCCACCGTCCACACACCGGCCTGGAGGCAGAGATGAGCGGCAACGGTTTCACCACGTGTCTGTGGTTCGACGGGGACGCGGAAGCGGCCGCCGAGTACTACGTGTCCGTGTTCAAGGACGGCAGGCTCGGCCGGATCGCCCGCTACACGGAGGCGAACCCCGACGCGGCGGGATCGGTCATGACCGTCGAGTTCGAGATCAACGGGCAGAGGTTCGTCGGTCTCAACGG
Source organism: Streptomyces sp. NPDC029164 (assembly GCF_055563995.1). Classification (NCBI taxonomy): domain Bacteria; kingdom Bacillati; phylum Actinomycetota; class Actinomycetes; order Kitasatosporales; family Streptomycetaceae; genus Streptomyces; species Streptomyces sp. NPDC029164. Next base: position 518,431 of record NZ_JBVHWW010000001.1, read on the forward strand.
CGGACCCCAGTTCTCCTTCACCGAGGCGATCTCCTTCATGATCGACTGCGCCGACGAGCCCGAGGCCGACTACTACTACGACACGCTGACCAAGGACGGCGGCCAGGAGTCCGCCTGCGGCTGGGTCAAGGACAGGTTCGGGGTGTCCTGGCAGGTCATCCCGCCCGGTGTCGTCGACCTGGTCAGCGACCCGGACCCGGAGCGCGCCGCCCGGGCCATGGCCGCGATGATGCGGATGAAGAAGCTGGACGTGGCCGAAATGCGCCGGGCGGCCGACGCGGTGTAGCACCGCAACCGCCGGGGCGATGCGGTGGTCTTGTCGTCGGCGCGGTCCCGAATCCTGCTCAGCCCGCCGCGATCCGGGCCAGCAGCGCGGGCAGGGCGGTGCCGATCGGCTCGCGGACGACCTCGTCGGCCAGCGCGTCGTACGGGGTCTTCTCGGCGTTCACGATGATCAGCCGGGCTCCGGCCTCGGCGGCCATCCCGGCCAGTGAGGCGGCCGGCTGCACCTGGAGGGTGGAACCGACGGCGATGAAGACCTGGCACCCCTTGGCCACGGCCATGGCCTGCCCCAGCACCACCGGATCGAGCCGCTGCCCGAACATCACGGTCGCCGCCTTCAGGATCCCCCCGCACGCCGTACAGGCGGGATCCGGTTCCCCGGCGGCGACCCGGGCCAGTGCCTCGTCCATGCCCGAGCGGGCGTGACAGGCCGTGCACACGACCGACCGGGCGGTGCCGTGCAGCTCGAACACCTTGCGCGCGGGCATCCCGGCGAGCTGGTGCAGCCCGTCCACGTTCTGGGTGACGACCCGGACCGGGGTGCCGCCGCGTTCGAGTGCGGCCACGGCCAGGTGCGCGGCGTTCGGCCGTGCTCCGAGGGCGGCGAGTTCGGCCCGCATCAGCCAGGACCGGCGCCGGATCTGCGGATCGGCCATGTAGTACGCGTACGTCACGAGCTTCTCGGCGTCCGGCTCCCGGCGCCACAGGCCCTGTGGCCCCCGGTAGTCCGGAATCCCGGAGTCGGTGGACATCCCGGCCCCACTGAACACTGCGACGAGCGGCTTCCCCATGCACCGACCCTACGTACCGGCGCCTCGCGCCCGCGACCGCATTTCCGCGCCCCGGTCGCGCCCCGTTCGTACGCCGGTCGCACCCCGGTCACGCCTCGACCGCGCGCCCGCCGCGAGCAGGACGTGAGCGGACCGAGTGCAGGCCGCGAGCGGGCCGGAGGGTCGTTTCTGCGGTGAATCCCGCCCCCCACAGGAGTGAGATCCGCGCGGCTCCCTCCCCGTGCAGCGGCCAGCCGGGTACAAAACCGGGCATGATGCTCAAGCCGCACAGCCTTGGCGCCCTGCTGGTGACCCTGCTCGCGCTGCCGGCCCTGCCGGCCCTGCCGTCCGCCCCCGCCCACGCGGCGCCGCCCGCGCACGTCGCACCCGTCGCGCCCGTCGCGATCGCGGAGGCGCATACCGCCGATCAGATCAGCCGTTTCCTCGCCACCTTCTACGGGCAGCACGGCCCCTCCCCGCACGACCGCGAGTACAACGTCTCGCAGACCCTCAAGGACAGACAGCAGCTGAACACCGATTCCGACGTCCTGCTCTGCTCCCAGAACAAACCGCAGAGCATCGGTATCGGCCCGGTCACCGTCGCCCAGGCGGCCGGGGTCGGCTGGGCCACCGTCACCACCCAGTGGGCCGAGGGGGTCACCGATACCTTCACCGCGTACGTCCGCCTCGACTCCACGCCCATCCGGCTCGACGACGTCATCTGCGCGGGCTGACACCCGTACGGTGAGCCGCGGGGCCTTCCGTAGGGTGGGCGCATGCCGACGACGACCGCGACCGCCACCGTCCTCCACTGCCGCGACCCGATGAACGAGCGCCGGGCCGACGCCCACTTCGCGGCGGAGGCCCGGCAGCTGCGCGCCGCCGGCGGCACGGTCCTGCTCGTCGACCACGACGCGCTGCTCGCCGGGGACCCCGAACGGGCGGTGGCGCGGGTGCCCGAGGGGGCGGGTGCCGTCTGGTACCGGGGCTGGATGGTCCCCTCGGAGCGGTACGCCGCACTGGACGCGGCCCTGCGCCGGCGCGGCGCCGAACTCGTCGTCACTCCCGAGGCGTACCGCAGGGCGCACGAACTCCCCGGCTGGTACGGGACCTTCACCGGCCTCACTCCCGTCAGCGGCTGGCTGCCGGCCGCCCCCGGAGAGGTCCCGGACCCGCGGCGGCTCGCGGCTCTCGCCGCGGGCCTGCCGCCGGGCGCCGCCGTCGTCAAGGACTACGTGAAGTCCCGCAAGCACGAGTGGGGCGAAGCCTGTTACGTGCCCGACCTCGGCGACCCGGCCGCCCTGCACCGGGTGGTCGCACGCTTCGTCGCCCTCCAGGACGAGTTCCTCGCGGGCGGGGTGGTGCTGAGGGCCTTCGAGACCTTCGTCGCGCCGCCGGCGGAGGCCGCGGAGGTGCGGGTCTGGTGGCGGGACGGGGTGCCCCGGCTGGTCACCGCCCACCCCGACAGTCCGGTCGCCGAGGTCCCGGAGCTCCCCGAGCCGGACCTCGCACCGGTCCGGGCGGCCGTCGGGGCGCTGGACTGCCCCTTCGTGACCACCGATCTCGCGCTGCGCGCGGACGGGGTCTGGCGGGTCGTCGAAGTGGGTGACGGACAGGTCAGCGACCTTCACCGGCAGGCCGATCGGACCGCTTTCGTCAGGCTCTTGACGACTGATCAGACGCTCCTGCGTACACCGTCCGCATCTGGTACAACACCGGCATGACGGGATTCGAGATCACCGGCGCGAGCGCCGCCGACATGGAACTGATGCGCGGCTGGGCCGACGAGGAGGGCTGGAACCCGGGGGACTCGGACCGGTTCGCCTTCGCGGTAGCCGACCCGGAGGGCTTCCTCGTCGGCCGGCTCGACGGCGAACCGGTGGCCTGCGTCTCCGCCGTCCGGTACGGCGCCGGCTTCGGCTTCATCGGCTTCTACATCGCCCGCCCCGCCTTCCGCGGCCAGGGCTACGGCATCCGGCTGTGGGACGCCGGGATGCGGCGCCTCGACGGCCGGCTCGTCGGACTCGACGGGGTCGTCGCCCAGCAGGACAACTACCGCAAGTCCGGCTTCCGTCACGCCTGGAACAACGCCCGCCACGAGGGCGTCCCGCAGGGGGTCGACGACGGCAGGGCCGGGATCGCGATCGTCGACGCGGCCTCGCTGTCCTTCGGTCTGCTCGCCGCCTACGACCGGCGGTTCTTCCCCGAACCGCGCGCCGCCTTCCTGTCCGCCTGGACCGGGCTGCCCGGCCGGACGGCACTGGCCGCCGTCCGCGACGGCCGGATCGAGGGGCTCGGCGTGATCCGCCCGTGCAGCGCCGCCCACCGGATCGGCCCGCTGTACGCGGCCGATCCGGCGGTGGCGGCCGCGCTGCTGAGGCGGCTCGCCGAGCACGCGCCCGGTGGTCTGGTCTCCGTGGACGTGCCGGACGTGAACCCGCGGGCCACGGAACTAGCCGCCGGCCTGGGCCTGGTCCCGGTCTTCGAGACCGCCCGGATGTACACCGGCCCGGTCCCGGACCTCGCGCTGACCGAGCTGTTCGGGGTGACCAGCCTCGAACTGGGCTGCGCACGGAGGGTGCCTGGCCGCGTCACCCGTGTGGTGCGCACGGCACCTGGGGCCGGACGGCGGTCGCACGGCGCCGCCCGGCCCTTCGTGCCGTGCAGGATCAGAAGTCGAACAGCACGCCGGTGGTGTTCCGGAAGCCGCACGGATTGGCGAAGGTGTACGTGTAGTTGAGCCGGCGGCCCTGCCACACCCCGTCAGCCGTCACCGTCATCGGGTTCCACTCCCTGGTACACACCGCGTCGGCGGCCGGGGCCGCGAGCGCGTCCAGCCGGGAACCGTTCGCGCGTAACTCGGCGCACGCGGCGACCGGGTTCGGGTGCGTCCCGCCCGGCGTCGGCGAGCAGACGAGAGTCACCGCACGCAGCACCGTGCCGCTTCCGGCGTCCTGACCGGCCGTCACGCCGAGCACGAGCGCGGACGGCGCGTACAGGCTCTCCGTACCGGTCGGCGCGGCTCCGGCCGTACCCGGCCAGGCCAGTGCGGTGAGCGCGGTGAGCGCCATGGCGGCGGAACCGAGCCCGAGACCCCTTGCGATGGACCGCATTTCGAACACTCCCTTGGGTTGGCGTTTCGGATAGCGGACAGAGTCTTGCCCACGCGGGCCGCGAACGCCCGTTCGCACCCCCATTTTTCGTCACCCATCGTGTACGGATGAGCGCAGACCGCAGCCGCGTGAACGAGCTGACCTGTGCGGGAGCAGCCCGCCGAATCGGCCGAACACCGACACGAAATCCCCCCGAAACCTTTGAATTTCCGGCTGTGATCGGCCCGGACGGGGCCCCTCCGGCTCCGGCAAGTCCACCCGTGGGACGTCCTCGGGGAGACCGTCGCGGCCTGCGCGGCCCTCGCGGGGTCGCCGCCGTCACCCCGGCCGCGCAGGTCCTGCGACGCCGCCCGGCCGAACGGGCCGGCGTGCACGACTGAGGGGTGTCCTGCCGATCGGCAGGACACCCCTTGGCGCGCCTCAACGAGGCGTTGTCCGGACGGAAGACGCCGGATCAGGAAGCGGAGTGGACCGAGCCGGTGCTCGTGCCGCTGGAGTCGCCCACGAAGCAGGTGACCTCGCGGTCGCCGAACGCCCAGGTGCTGGGCTGCGGGTAGTAGTAGAACACGCCGAGCTTGTCCGAGACGTTCGCGTTCTTGCCCACGTAATCGGTCAGCGCCGTACCGGAGCACTTCTCCTCGGCGATCGAGACGACCTTGTCCTTGCCCGGGTACGCACCGTCGTCCAGGTTGAAGACGGCGAACGCCTCGCCCTCGTGCGGCTGGTCGCAGGGCACGATCTTCACCGAGTAGCCGGCCTGGCCGCCGTCCTCGTCCTCGTACTCCGCCAGATCGCCGCCCGTGGTGAAGCAGTCGCCCTTGCGGATGTCCTGCACCTTGCTGGAGCCCGACCCGGTGACCTGGCCACCGGTGTCGCGCTTCGGCGCGGGGCCGGTGTCCAGCGCCCCGGCCAGCCCGAAGACCAGCACCAGAACGGCGCCCACGATGCTCACGCAGTGGACGACGATGGCCGCGATGGCCAGACCCTTGCCCTTCTCGCCCCGGGTGCGGATCTGGGAGAGGGCGATGATGCCGAGGATCAGCGGAACCAGCGGCAGCGCGCAGACGAGCGACATGACGAACGCGACGATGGCCAGCGCGTTGGTCTTCTGCGATACCGGCGGCTGCCCCTGCCAGCCCTGCGGGCCGCCGTACGGCCCCGGTTGCCCCGGCTGACCGTACGGTCCCGACTGCGGGTAGGGCTGAGGGGACGACGGCGGCTGCGGTGGTATGGACATGCGTGTGGAGCTCCTTGCTCAGAGGGTGAGACGCAACCACCAGCCAGGCGTGACGTCGCGGCCGGCGACGGGCACCACGGATCGGACCATACCGATACATAGCTGCCCATGGTTTTATGTCGCGCCTACGCTACCCTCTGAGACGGCGGGAGTTGCCGTGGGGTCGGGATGAAGAAACCCGCAGGGGCGTGCGGCGGGGCTCAGTTCTGCGACTGGAGTGCCTTCGTCAGGAGTCCGCCGCCGACGATCAGGGCCACACCGAGCCACCACACGGTGCCGTCGAAGACGAGGACGGCGATCCCGATCGGCACCAACAGCCCGGCCAGGGGCAGCAGCAGCCCCGCCAGGCGCAGCGGTTCGGGCGCCTGGCCGGCCGCCTCGCGGGCGGCGCGGGCCCGGACCACGTCCGGGTACCAGACGGTGAAGCGGAGCGCCGCGACGATCGCCAGGATCTGGATGATCCAGCCGGTCCAGATGTTGTTCGGGTTGTGCAGGACCAGGTCCCCGTACGCGCCCGCGATGGCCGCCACCAGGAAGGCGAGTCCCCACACCGCCGTGATGACGTAGTTGGTGCGGACGAAGCCGGGCGTGTGCCACAGGGCCGGATCGACCTGCTCGCGGGCGTACTGGAGGGTGAAGGGCATCCCCACGGCCATCGAGCCGAAGGCGATCACGGCGAGGGTGATGTTCGCGACCTCGCCCGCGTACGTCTCCAACCACCGCAGCGTGCCCTCGCTCGCGAGGGCGCCGACCACGGCCAGCGCGGCGAAGAACACCACGTCGGCCACTTCCAGCAGCTTCCAGGAGCTGCCGCGGTTGATCACGCGGCTCAGGACGACCAGGGCCACGGCGGCGGCCAGGGCGATCCCGACCGAGATCTCGAAGCGTCCCGGTCCGACCAGGAGGGAGAAGAGGATCCAGGGAGCCATCCCGACGATCGGGTTCTCCAGGAATCGGGACACCGGTCCGCTGCCCGTGCCGTAAGCCTCGGTTCGCACCCCTCCATCGTGCGCGGCCGTCCGCCGACCGGCCATTCGGGCACCGGACCGCCGATCCGGGACCCGTACGGCCGGCTTCACCGGCCCGGCGGCCAGATCCGAACGAGACGGCCCTAACCCGCCGCGCTCAGGCGGGGGGCGTACAGATCCAGCAGCCGGGTGCGGGTCTGCTGGAGCCGCATCGCGAGCACGCGCCCGACCCAGTGCCCGATCGCGGACCCGAACGCGGGATCGGCGTCCATCAGTATCCGTACGGCCGCCGCGTCGAACTCGTACGCGCGCACCGGCGTCATCGCCTCCGCGCCGAGCTGCCACACGTACGGCGGGAACAACCAGGACCAGCCCACCAGCTCACCGGGGCCGAGGTTCTCCACGGCCGCGGGCCGGCGGCCGGCCACGGGGATCTCCAGGGTCACCGTGCCGGAGCGCACGATCCAGAAGGACTCCGCCCGGTTTCCTTCGTCGAAGATCCGCGCGTTCTCCGGGAAATTGACCTCGCGGGCCTGGGACATCAGACGTCCACGATGCTCCGTGGACAGGACGGCAGCGATGCGGATGGGGGAAGGTGTGCTCACGACGGCCTCCGATCACGACCCCCCGGCGACGCTCCTGCCCTCCCAGTGTCGCTGACACCCGCCCGATCCCGGCCGGCCCGGACCGTCTTTCTTCCGGACCGGCCGCAGAACCCTTTCCTCCGGCCACCCGGGCGGGCCCCGTTGCCCGACGTCGGCCCGCAGACGGGTCCTATTCCCCATCGTTCGCCTCCAGGCAGGCCAGCTCCATCGCGTCCAGCACCGCTTCGTGGCTGCGCCCGCTGAGCTCGGCGACGTTCTCGATCTGCGCCGTCGCCCAGGCGGCCAGCGTCATCACCAGCACCCGGAGCCCGTCCGTGCCGTGCTCGGCCAGGATGGCGTCGGCGACGACCATGGCGTCCTCGGGAACCTGCTCGGGCGGCTCCAGGCCCGCGAGGCCGCGCAGCATGGTGAGGGTACGGCGGGAGATCTCCGGGGTCATCCCCGCCAGCCGCATGTCTTCTTCTTCGTCCATCCGCCCCACCTCCGGTGCCGTGCCCATCACCTCAGGGCACGGTAGAGGCGCGCGGGCCCGCGCGGGGGCGTTTCCGCGGTGTGACCCTGCGTGACCCCCGAACGGGCGGGCGTTCAGTGACCGCGCCGCAGGCGGTCCTTCCCCGAGCGCCCCGCCAGGGTGATGGCGAGTGCGAGGAGGACCAGTACCGCCGCGACCGCGAACGTGACCCGCATGCCGACCGCGACGGCGTGCGGGCCCGCCGTCGTGATGTCGGTCGTCGCCGACGCGAACGCGAACACGGCGCCCATGACGGACGCACCGGTGACGAGCCCGAGGTTGCGCGAGAGGTTGAGCATGCCCGAGACGACGCCCCGCCGATCGGGGCCGACGTCCGCCATGACGGCGGTGTTGTTCGCCGTCTGGAACACCGCGTAGCCGGCGGTGAGGACCGTGAGGGGCACGACGTAGCCGAGGACGCCGGAGGTCTCCGGCACCACGGACAGGGCGAGGGCGCCGAGCGCCGTCGCGCAGAGCCCGGCGGCGGTCGTCCGCGGGGCACCGATCCGGTCCACGACGCGGCCGGCCGGTACCCCGGTGAGCGCGGCGACCAGCGGACCGGCCGACAGCACGAGTCCTGCGAGGACCTCGTCGAGCCCGAGCGCGCGCGGGAGAGGTAGAACGGCCCGACCACCAGCGTCGCCATCACCACCGTCGAGACGAGCGCGCTCGTGGCGAGGCCCGCGCGCAGCACGGGATCACGGATCACCGTCCCCCGGATCAGCGGTGCCGCCGCTCGTGCCTCGGTGCGTACGAAGAGGGCCACGCCCAGGGCGGCGGCCGACAGCAGGGCGAGGTTGACCGGGCCGAGGCGGCCGTGGCCGAGGGTCATGGCCAGCGCGTAGGCGGCGAGCGTGAGCGCGAACAGCAGGGTCCCGAGGTGGTCGAAACGGGGCCGGCCGGCCCCCGCCGTCCTCTGCCGGTCGACGGGCAGATGGCGGTGGGCGAGGAGGAACGTCAGGAGGCCCAGCGGCACGTTGACGAAGAAGATCGCCCGCCAGCCGGGCCCGGCGATCAGGGCGCCGCCCAGCGAAGGGCCCAGCGAGGTGCCGACCGCGGACATCGTGCCGAGCAGCCCCATGGCGCTGCCGGTGCGCGCCTTCGGGACGGTCTCCCCGACGAACGCCATGGTGAGGGCCATCATCACGGCCGCGCCGAGCCCCTGCGCCGCCCGGGCGGCGATCAGCAGCCAGAGCGTGGGCGCGGCGCCGCACCCGACCGAGGCCACGGTGAACAGCAGGATCCCGCCCAGGAGCAGCCTGCGGCGGCCGATCAGGTCACCGAGGCGGCCGACGCTCACGATCAGGGTGGTGATGGCGAGCAGATAGGCGAGGACGATCCACTGGACCTGCTGGAAGGACGCGGAGAACGCCTGCGCCAGGGTCGGCAGGCCGACGTTCGCGATGCTGGTGCCGAGCGAGGACAGCAGCATCGAGAGCGACAGGCCGGCCAGCACCCCACGCACCGCCGGTGCCTGCCGCCCCGCCGTGGCAGTGGCGGTGGTGGCGGCGTACGGCTGTCCCTGTGCGGGTCTGGAATCACTGTGTGGGCTCATGCCGGGAGCGTGTCCGCCTCGGCGCACGAGCGGCAAACCTTGTTGCCGTTTCCGGGACGGCGCGATGGAATGGGGGCATGGCGAACGACCGCACGGACAAGCCGGCACCCCACCAGGCGGTACTCGACGAGGTCGCTCCCCGGCTGCGACGGCTGCGCGCCCAGCGTGGCCTCACGCTGGCCGCGCTCTCCGAGACGACGGGCATCTCGAAGAGCACCCTCTCCCGGCTCGAATCCGGACAGCGCCGCCCCAGCCTGGAACTGCTGCTGCCGCTCGCCAGTGCCTACCGCGTGCCCCTGGACGACCTCGTCGGCGCACCCGAAGTGGGGGACCCGCGGGTGCGGCTGACGCCCCGCACCATGCCCAACGGCGGCACGGCCGTCCCGCTCACCCGCAGCATGGGCCCCCTCCAGGCCTTCAAGATGCTCATCACCGACCGCGGCACCGAACCGGACCCCCGTACGCACGAGGGGTACGAGTGGCTGTACGTGCTCGACGGCCGGCTGCGGCTCGTCCTCGCGGACCACGACCTGGTGCTCGGCCCCGGCGAGGCCGCCGAGTTCGACACCCGGCTGCCCCACTGGTTCACCAGCGCGGACGGGCGGCCCGTGGAGATCCTGAGCCTTTTCGGGCGCCAGGGGGAGCGGATGCACCTCCGCGCCAAACCGCGCGCGTGACGGCGGCGCCCGCGCAGCCCGGCGCGATTTGGCATCCGATGTGTCAAGTGGGATGAACCGAGCGCAAAATCGCCCTAAGGTGCGCCCGTACGCATGGTCGCGGACTGCTGTTCGGCTGTTTTCGGCCATGACTCACCCGGCCGCGCCACACGGCCGCACAGCACACCGAACTGGGGGGTTCATGCGTAGATCCAGAAAGCTGGCGGCCGCTCTCGCCCTGTCCCTGGCCGGAACCGGCGCAGGGCTGGGCCTCGGCCTCGTCCCCCAGGCGGCGGCCGTCACCCCGCCCGTCGCCTTCACCGCCGACCCGCTGTCGACCTGGCAGCCCGACGGCGTCGTCTGGGCCCTCGCCGAGGCGGGCGGCCAGGTCTTCGCCGGCGGCACCTTCTCCACCGTCCGTCCGCCCGCGGGCGGCGCCGGCAGCGAGCAGCCGGCCGTGAACTTCGTGGCCCTCGACGCCGCGACCGGCGCCCCGACCTCCTGCAAACTGTCCTTCACCATCGCCTCCGGCAGCGCCACGGTCCGCGCGCTCGCCCTCTCCCCGGACAAGACGACCCTGTACGCGGGCGGCTACTTCGGCGCCGTCAACGGAACGGCCGTGTCCAGCCTCGCCGCCATCGACGTGGCGAGCTGCACGGTGAAGACCGGCTTCCGCCCGGCCTTCGCGGCCACCGTCCGCGCCCTCGCCGTCACCGACGACACCGTCTACGCGGGCGGCGACTTCCTCAGCGTCGCCGGCCGGCCGCGCGAGCGCTTCGCCGCCGTCGGCGCGGCCGACGGCGCGCTCAAGCCCTTCACCGCCAACGCCGACGAACCCGGCCGCGCCGTCGAGGTCACCCCGGACGGCAACAGCGTGGTCCTCGGCGGTGACTTCTTCACCGTCAACGGTACGAACACGCACGCGCTGGCCGTCGTCGACGCGACGAGCGGCGCGCTCACCACGTCGTACGCCGGTTTCATCGAGGCCAACTCCGTCGTCAAGGACATCGCCACCGACGCGACCGGCTTCTACACCGCCAACGAGGGCACCGGCGGCGGGGTCTTCGACGGCCGGATCGCCCTCAACCTCGGTGACTTCGGCCAGCGCTGGCGCGACACCTGCCTCGGCGCCACCCAGGCCGTGCTGCCGTACCAGGACGTGCTCTACAGCGCCTCGCACGCACACGACTGCTCCAGCGTCGGCGAGTTCCCCGACGGCCAGCGCCACCACCTGCTCGCCCAGCCCACCAGCGGCACCGGCAAGCTGGGCTGGGCCCCCGACACCAACGACGGCGTCGGCGAGGGCATCGGCCCGCGCGTGATGACGGTCGGCTCCAAGGGCGGCGTGCAGTACCTGTGGGTCGGCGGGGAGTTCACCACCGTCAACGGCGCGGCGCAGCAGAGCCTGACGCGCTTCGCCTCCACCGGGGACACCGGGGCGCCCACCGTGCCCGTCGCGAGCGCGGTCGGCTTCAAGCCCGGCGAGGTCCAGGTGCGCTGGCGCACCAGCCTCGACCTCGACGACAGCGCGCTGACCTACAAGATCTACCGCAACGGCGCGGCCGCGCCCATCGCCACGGTCACCGCCGACTCGCTCTTCTTCAAGCGCCCCCAGGCCTCCTGGACCGACACCACCGCGGCAGCGGGCCAGTCGTACACGTACCGGGTGGCGGCCACCGACGCGGCCGGCAACACCAGCGCCCTGTCGGCCACGGCGAGCGTGACCGTCCCGGCCCAGGTGGACGGCTACCCGAACCAGGTCCGCGCGGACGGAGCCCAGCAGTACTGGCGCTACGACGAGTCGGCCCTGCCCTTCGCCGCCGACTCCTCCGTCTCGGGCAACCAGAGCGGCGTGCACCTGAACGCCCCCGCCCTGCGGCAGGGCCCCGGCGCGGTCTCCGGCGCGAGCACGGCGATCGGCTTCAACGGCACCGACACCCAGGTGTACGGGGACAAGCGGCAGACGGTGGGCGGCACCTACACCATCGAGACCTGGTTCAAGACGAACACCACCCGCGGCGGCAAGCTCCTCGGCTTCGGCAACAACCAGGCACGCGGCAGCAATCAGTACGACAAGCACATCTACATGACCAATGACGGCCGGCTGGTCTACGGCGTCTACACCGGCGCCACCCGCACCATCGCCACCAGCGGCGCCTACAACGACAACCAATGGCACCACGTCGTCGCGAGCCAGGGCCCCGGCGGCATGACCCTCTACGTGGACGGCGCCCAGAAGGGCACCCTGAACGTCACCACCCACGAGAACTTCTCGGGGTACTGGCACGCCGGTGGCGACAGCCTCGGCGGCTGGCCCGACCGCCCCACGAGCGAGTACTGGGCGGGCCGGCTCGACGAAACCGCCGTCTACCCGACCGTCCTGAGCGCCGCGCAGGTCCAGAACCACCACGCCCTCGCCACCGCCCCGGCCGACTCGGTCGTCCAGGTCGCCGCCGCGGAGGACACCTACGCCAACGCGGGCGCGCCCGCGACCAACTACGGCACCTCGTCCTCACTCGCCGTGCGCGGCACCTCCTTCTACGCGAGCTACCTGCGCTTCGACCTGCCGGCCGCGCCCGCGGGCACGGCCTTGAAGTCGGCCACCCTCAGCGTGAAGACCAGCACGATGAGCGGCGCCGGCACGACGGACACCGTCTCGGTCGTCCCGGTCACCGGCTCGTGGAGCGAGGGCGGGACCACGTACAACAACCGCCCGGCCCCGGGCGGCCCGCCACTCGGCGGCTTCGCGGGCATTCCGGACGGCAGCGCGGTGCACACCACCGCGCTCACCACCGCGACGGTCGCGGCGGCGCTCGGCGACGGCTACGGCCTGGCACTGACCAGCAGCGGCACGGACGCCCTGTGGCTGTGGTCCTCGGAAGCGCAGGCCAACGAGGGCACACCGCAACTGACCTTGACCTTCGGCGCACCGTGACCTGAAGGCAAACCGCACATGAGGGGGCACGGACCGTTCCGGTCCGCGCCCCCTCGTGCGTGAAAGGCCCCCGGCCGACGGCGCGGACCTCACGCGCGCATGGGCACGGGCCTGACGGGAACGTGCGGGGCGTGACCGACATTCCCCGCACCGCATCATGTCGAGGCGGCGGCCCTCCCGCCCCCGCCACCGCCCTCGTGGCGCGCACCCGCGCCGAGTTGCGGAGTACGGCCGTCCGCGTCTGGACGGACAATCTCGCCGACCACGCGGCCGCCCTCACCTACTACGCCCTCCTGGCGCTGCTGCCGGCGCTCGTCATCGCCGTCTCCCTCGTGGGGCTGCTGGGCGGGGCGACGAGGGACCGGCTGATCACCGACCTCACCGCGTACGCCCCTCCGCAGTCGGCGCAGGTGCTCCGGGACGCGCTCGGAGGCCTCACCGCGGAACACTCGTCGATGTGGGCCCTGCTCCTCAGCGGCGTCGCGAGCGCACTGTGGTCGGCGTGCAGTTACCTGGCGGTGTTCCGCCGCGCCCTGCACACGATGCACCAGGTGCCCGATACGCGACGTCCGCTCCGCGCGGCCCACATGCTGCTCATCAACGCCGCGTTACTGCTGACCCTGCTCGTCGTCGGCGCCGCGGGGCTGGTCATGTCCGGGCCGCCGGCCCGATGGGCCGCACGGGCCGCCGGGGGAGGCCCGGACACGATCGCGCTCCTGCGCTGGCCCGTGCTGCTGGTGGTCGTCACCCTCCTGGTGCTGGTCCTCTTCCGTACCGGCCCGGCCCAGAGCCGGGGGGTCCGCCAGGGACTCGCCGGCGGCGTGCTGGCGGCGCTGCTGTGGCTGGCCGCCTCGGCGCTCTTCACGCTCTACACGGAGCTGGACACGTACGGCCGCCTCTACGGCTCGCTGGCCGGCATCGTGGTCTTCGTCATCTGGCTCTGGTTCGCCAACCTGGCCCTGCTCACCGGGGCCCAGTTCAACGCGGAACGGGCCCGGGAGCGGGAGCCGGCGGCGCCTGACGACTACCTCTGACGCCGCGCCCGTCGAGCCCGCCGAGCGGTGCGGGCGAGCACGGCGGCGGCCAGTACGCCGGCCGCCGTGGTCAAGGCGGTCCGGTTGGTCCGCGCCATAGTCACGGCCCGACCCGCCCCGGCCCGCGCGGAGGCAAGGACGGGATCAGGAGTCCTGGCCTCGACGAGATGCCCGACGTGCACGGCGGTGTCCCGCAGCCGAACGGCGGCCCGGGCGGCCTGCCGACGGAACTCGGTCGAGGTGGAAGCGTTGTTGCCCTGCGATGTGATCGTCATCGGGGTGCCCTCTCCGTCAAGTTCTCCGTGTTCGGACGCCGCGCGGGTACCCGCGTTCGGGCGGATGACGCGGGCGAGACGGCGGTTGCCGGGGTTTCGGACGCCTCATCGAGGCCAGACGTCAAGAAGAGAAACGGACTACGAGGAAGGAGCACTCCCATGACGACGATGGTCCTGCTGATCGCCCCCGTGGTGTTGGCCCTGCTGCTCGTCCACCGCAGGGACGGGCACCGGGCCCGCCACCGGGCGAGCCGGTTCTGACACGCGTCCCGATCCGTCCGGTCAGGCGTCACACGAGAGCGCGAGCGAGGTGAGCGCGGTGTCCATGCGTGCCAAGGGGTGGGCCACGTCCTTTCCCGTACACCGAGGGGTGCGCGAGGCCCGCCGGTGGACCGCGGAACACCTGGACTCCCTGCAGTGGACGACGGACGCCCCCGACACGGTCCACTCCGTCCTGCTGACGGTGTCGGAGCTCGTCACCAACGCGCACATCCACGCCCGCAGCAGCGCGGGGCTGGTACTCACCTGGGACGGCCGGTGCCTGCACGTCAGCGTCGCCGACAGCGACCCGTGCCTGCCGGCCCCGCGCGACCCCTCACGCGAGGCGACCTCCGGACGGGGACTCGCCATCATCGACGCACTCGCCGACGAGTGGGACGCGCATTCCTTCCACGGCGGCAAGACGATCACCGCCTGTTTTCATCCCCGCGTGACACCCGCCCCGCACGCCGGGGCGGGTCCTCGGGGTGCGCCCGCGGGCGATTCCCCTGACGCGTGACGGAGAGTTCGGGCTCCAGCCCCTCCGCGAGGCCCGTCCGGCGGCGTCCGCTGTCGGCCCGCCAGGCTTCGAAGACGAGCGTCGTGGCCGTGACCACGACGAGCCCGAGGAGCCAGCCCCCGACCACGTCGCTGACCCAGTGCACGCCCAGCGCCACGCGGGTGTAGCCGACGCCGAGCACGCTCGTCACCGCCAGCGCCCAGGGCAGGGGCCGCCAGGCGGGCGGCACCAGCGGGAGCAGGACCAGGAGCAGCACCGCGCAGGACACCATGGCCGTCATGGCGTGCCCGGAGGGGAAGGAGAATCCGGGCGCGTGGGCGACGGGGTCGGGCAGGTGCGGGCGGGCCCGTTCCACCACGCTCTTCGTCAGGAACCCGAGGAGGGCGCCGGTCGTCGCGGTGACGGCGGCCCAGGTCGCCAGGCGCCACGCGCGGCGCCTCAGCAGCCACACCACCAAGGCGGCCACCAGGAGCCGCATGGTCACCGGGTCCCACAGCACGTCCGTGAGGAACCCCAACACCCGCACCCGCCGCGGGTCTTCGAGGGCGGCACGGTGGAGCCGCTCGGCCGTGTCCCGGTCGAGCCGGTAGAGCGGGGGCCACCGGGACTCGACGAGCACGAGGGCGAGTACGAACGGCACGGTCACGACGGTCGTCGCCGTCACCGTCAGCAGGAGTCTCGTCCCGAAGGCCGCGTCGGGCCCGGAGCATCCGGCCAGGAACGAGCGGGCTGTGCGGCGTGGGGAGCGGGGCGGGCGCTGTGCCATGGGCATGCGGCTTTCGGTCGGGGGCCGTTCGGTCGGAGTGGTTCGGTCGGCGTGACGGTCGGTGGGCGGTGGGCGGTAGGTGGTGGTCAGTGGGCGTCAGACTCCGGGGTCCCGTGTGACCGGTTGCCGCACGCCGGCTCGTACAGACTCCAGTTGGGCGGCGAAGGAGAGGCCGAGGAACAGGGCCAGGGAGGTCAGGTAGGACCACAGCAGCAGCGAGACGAGGGCGCTGAGGGGCCCGTACACGCTGGTGAAGGTGCTGCTGGCGCCGACGTACAGGCTCAGCGCCCAGGTCGCCGTGATCCACAGTCCCAGATGGACGACGGCGCCGAAGGCGAGCCAGGTGTATCCCGGCTGGTCGCGGCGCGGTGAAAGGCGGAAGATCGCGCTGGTGGCCAGCACGGCCAGCAGGATCCCGGCCGGCCAGCGCAGGACGTCGCAGGCGCGGATGGCGGTCGGCCCGAGGTGGTAGACCTCGGCGAAGGCGTGGGTGAGGTCGGCGCCGAGGACGGTGATGACGAAGCTGAGCCCCAGCGGAAGACCCGCGAGGGCCGCCATGACGAGCCCGCGGGTGTACTTGCGCAGGAAGGGCCGGTCGCGTTCGTTTCCGTAGATGCGGTTGGCGCCGCGCTCCACCTGGCACAGGCTCGTGGTGACGTTGACGAGGGAGAAGAGCAGGCCCAGCCAGAGGGCTGCCTGGCCGCCGTCGCCGGCGTGGCGGCGGCTCTCGCGCAGCGCCTCGTCGACCACCTCCCGGCTGGGGCCGCTGGTGATCCGTCCGATCGTCAGCTCGGCCACGCGGCCGATGCCCTCGGTGTGGAGGACGCTGGACAGGCCGATGGCGGCGATGGCCAGGGGCACGATGGACAGGACCGTCTGCAGGGCGAGGGCGCGGGAGTGGCTGAAGCCGTCGGCGTAGCGAAAGCGTACGAAGGAGTCACGGACCAGGCTCCAGCCTCCGTAGCGGCGCAGGGCGGACCAGGCTTCGTCGGCGGACAGTTCCTCGCCCATCACGTCGCGTCTCTGCGGTACTCGGCTCGCGGTTCCCATCGGCTTCCTGACGGTGTGGGTCCCGGCGCGCGGCGCGCCGGTACGGGTTCAGTGGCGCGGGGTGCGGCACACGTGTGCGGGGCTCCGCGGGTGGGGGACGCTCGGAGCGGCTCCCGGGGCCCGGGGAAGGAAGATCCGCAGGGCGCCCGGTTCCACCTCGGCGAACAGCCGGGAGCCTTCCGCCATGGTGTCGCCGTCGACCTCGCGGGCCTGCGCGTCGGCGCAGCGGATCTCGATGCGGCGGGCGCTGAAGTACTCCAGGGCCCCACCGGCCACGGTCCGGCCATCGGTCGGTGACGCATGGGGCAACGCGTCCGGCGAGCGAGCGCCCGGGCGGAAGAGCCGGGAGGCGAGGTGACCGGCCGCGGCGAGCCAGCCCGCCGGGCCGCGGGGGTCGAACAGCACGAGCTCCAGCCGTCCGCTGTCCGGCCGGGCCCGGGGCAGGAGTTCGAGGCCGCCCTGGAGCGCGCCGACGTTGCCGATGACGACCATGCGCGCCCGGCGGCGACGGGCCCGGCCCCCGTCCACCCGTACGGACAGGCGCATGCCCGGGTCTCCCAGGTGGCGGGCGGCGGACAGGACGTAGGCGGGCCAGCCGAGGCGGGTCTTGAGCGCGGGCGAGGTGTCGCGGACCGTGGCGGCGTCGAATCCGGCCCCCGTCATCACGGTGAACCGCGTCGACGGGAGGCCGTCGCCCCACACGCGCCCCACGTCGATCGGGAAGACGCCGCCGCCGAGGGCCGTTTCGAGGGCGGCGAGCGGATCCAGGGGGAGGTGCAGGTTGCGGGCGAGGAGGTTGCCCGTCCCACAGGGCACGAGCGCCAGCGGTGTGCCGGTGCCGGCCACCACGTCGGCGCAGGCGCGGACGGTGCCGTCCCCGCCGCAGACGACGACCAGGCCGACTCCGGGTCCGGCGCACTCCTCGGGCAGGGTCCCGCAGGGGCGTTCGACGGAGGTGGAGGTCCACCGCTGGTCGGCGTACCCGTGGCGGTGGAGGAACAGGCGGACCCCTTCGGCCAGTTCGTCGTCGCAGCCGTGCGGGTGGCGGACCACGACGGCCCGCTGACCGGAACGCCCCGCGGCGGCGCTCCCGGCTGGCCTGTCGGCGGGCCCGCCGGCGCTTCCCGTATCGCGGGAGAGGAACACCGAGCCCGTGACGAGCAGCGTGGCGATGCCGTTGACCAGGCCGCCCGCCACGTCGGAGGGATGGTGCATGCCCCGGTACATCCGGGACAGCCCGACCGCCGACGGGACCAGCACCAGAACCGCCGCCGCGACGTACCGCCACGGGCCGCGGAGGCGGGTCCACACCAGCGCGGCCAGCCCGCCGTACAGGGCCACGGAGGCGCCGACGTGGCCGGACGGGAAGCTCGACGTGGGCGGCGCGCCGTCCAGGCGGGGCACGTCGGGCCGGGGGCGTTCCACGCACATCGTCACGAGGAGGAAGACGGCCGACTGCACGGCGACCGACCCGCCCAGAAAGACCGCGTCGGCCCGGCGCGGGGTACGGGGCAGCACGAGCAGGGCGATGACGCAGATCAGCGTCACACCGACGATGCCCTCCGTGGAGGCCACGACGGACAGCCACCGCGACACGGAGTCGGCCCACGGGGTGCGGTGCGCGGCGATGGAGTCCGTGACCTGCCCCTCCGGCGACACCAGCCGGAGGCCCACCGGTAGGGCGCTCACGAACAGGCCCAGCGCCACCATCGCGGCGGCCTGGGCCGGTAGAAGCCAGAGGAGCCGTGAGCGTCTCACGCCCGTGCCGCTTCGCGTCGTCATGGCACCCGTGTTGCCCGGGACGGCCCGATGATGCGCCCAAGGCGCCGGGTGCCCGCCGGCCGGTGTCATCGGTCCGTTCCGCCTTGGCTCAATCGCTCTCGGCCGAACTGCCGCTGCGCCAGGCTGAGTTCTGGCTCGTACTGTGGTCACGCGTGGTAGCGGCGCAGAGCCACTTCATCACCGTTGCAGGTGAGCGGCTCTCCCTTGCCGGCCAGCCGTTCGAACGATGCTCGGGCAGGCCCGGCCCGGACGACCCGATCTGGACGTCGTAGGCCCTCCCGCGACGCTCGGTGAGAGGCGCGGGACGGTGCCTGGCCCGCTCGCACCGCGCCGCGCCGACTGCTCGTGACGGGCTGCCCCGACACCCACTGGATGTCCGAAATCCCCGCATATCAACCCATGTTCCTTTGGGGTGGCGGGGAGTGACTCCCGTCACTTCCAGTGACGGATGGGACATGGCTTCCGCAGACCGGGGCAAGCGCGCCCGAGCAGCACCATCGCGGGTAGGCCGCGGTGCCGAATCGGAGGTACAGCGCGTCGTGTCCGAGCAGACGACCATCCACATCGCCGGGGCCTGGCGTTCCGCGGTCTCAGGAGCCACCCGAGAGATCCTCGACCCGGCGGACGCCACGGTCCTCGCCGTCGTCGCCGAGGGCGGCACCGCCGACACCGACGCGGCCGTCAGTGCCGCCCGCGCCGCCTTCGACGGCGGGGAGTGGCCCCAGACCCCTGTCCAGGAGCGGGCCGCACTGTTGCGCCGCACCGCCGACCTGCTCCACCGCGACCGCGAAATCCTCGGGCTGCTGGAGAGCCGTGACGCGGGCAAGACCCTGGAAGAGGGCCGCGTGGACGTGGACTGCGTCGCCGACGCCTTCCGCTACTTCGCCGACCTCGTCGTCGGCGAGGGCGCCGGCCGCGTGGTCGACGCCGGCACCCCCGACGTCCACAGCGTCGTCGTCCACGAGCCCGTCGGGGTCTGCGCCCTGATCACCCCGTGGAACTACCCGCTCCTCCAGGCCTCCTGGAAGATCGCTCCGGCCCTCGCCGCGGGCAACACGTTCGTGCTCAAGCCCAGCGAGATCACCCCGCTGTCCACGGTGGCCCTCATCGGCCTGCTGGCGGAGGCCGGACTGCCGGCCGGCGTCGCCAACCTCGTCACCGGACCCGGCGACCCCGTCGGCGCGCGCCTCGCCGCCCACCCCGACGTCGACCTCGTCTCCTTCACCGGCGGTCTCACCAGCGGTACGAAGGTGATGCGCGCGGCCGCGGACTCGGTCAAGAAGGTCGCCCTCGAACTCGGCGGCAAGAACCCCAACGTCGTCTTCGCCGACGCCTGCGCCACCGAGGAAGGCTTCGACACCGCCGTCGACCAGGCCCTCAACGCCGCCTTCATGCACAGCGGCCAGGTCTGCTCCGCCGGTTCCCGGCTCATCGTCGAGGAGAGCGTCGCCGAGCGCTTCGTCGCCGAACTCGCCCGCCGCGCCGACCGGATCCGCCTCGGCCGCGGCACCGACCCCGGCGTGGAGTGCGGACCGCTGGTGTCCGCCGCGCAGCGCGAACGCACCGAGGAGTACGTGGCCTCCGCCCTCGCCGAGGGAGCCGTACTGCGCTCCGGCGGCCGACGGCCCGACGGCCCCGGCTACTTCTACCGGCCGACCGTGCTGGACGGCTGCCACCGCGGGATGCGCGTCGTACGGGAGGAGGTCTTCGGGCCGGTGCTCACCGTCGAGACCTTCCGTACCGAGGCCGAGGCCGTCGCGCTCGCCAACGACACCGAGTACGGCCTCGCCGGCGCCGTGTGGACCTCCGACCCGGGCCGCGGCCGCCGCGTGGCGGGCCGGCTGCGCCACGGCACCGTCTGGATCAACGACTTCCACCCGTACCTCCCGCAGGCGGAGTGGGGCGGCTTCGGCAAGTCCGGCATCGGGCGCGAGCTCGGCCCGTCGGGTCTGGCGGAGTACCGCGAGACCAAGCACGTGTACCAGAACCTCGCCCCGCGCCCCGTGCGCTGGTTCGCGGGCTGAAGGAGGAGCACAGCGTTGAACACCCCCACACAGGGCACCACCCCCACACAGGGCACGACCCCCACACCGGGCACCACCCCCACACAGGGCACCACCCCCAACCCCACCTCCACGCAGGGGCAGCAGGAGTACGACTACGTCGTCGTCGGCGGCGGCACCGCGGGCTCCGTGATCGCCTCCCGCCTCACCGAGGACCCGGACGTCACCGTCGCCGTCATCGAGGGCGGCCCGAGCGACGTCGACCGCCCCGACGTGCTCACCCTGCGCCGCTGGATGGGCCTGCTCGGCGGCGAGCTCGACTACGACTACCCCACGACCGAGCAGCCCCGCGGCAACTCCCACATCCGCCACAGCCGAGCCCGCGTCCTCGGCGGCTGCTCCTCGCACAACACCCTGATCGCCTTCAAGCCGCTCCCGTCCGACTGGGACGAGTGGGAGCGGGCGGGGGCCGAGGGCTGGCACGCGGCCGCCATGGACCCGTACTTCGACAGGCTCCTCAACAACATCGTCCCGGTGGCCGAGAAGGACCGCAACGCCATCGCGCGCGACTTCGTCGACGCCGCGCAGAGCGCCCTGGGCGTCCCGCGCGTCGAGGGCTTCAACCGGAAGCCCTTCCACGAGGGCGCCGGCTTCTTCGACCTCGCCTACCACCCCGAGGACAACAAGCGCTCCTCCGCGTCGGTGGCGTACCTCCACCCCGTCATGGACGAACGCCCCAACCTCCGGATCCTCCTGGAGACCTGGGCCTACCGCCTGGAACTCGACGGGCCCCGTGCGCGCGGGGTCCACGTACGCTCCTCGGACGGTACGGAGTCCCTGGTCACCGCCCGCCGTGAGGTCCTGGTGTGTGCCGGCGCCGTGGACACCCCGCGGCTGCTGCTGCACTCGGGCATCGGTCCGCGCGCGGACCTGGAAGCCCTCGGCATCCCGCCGGTGCACGACCTGCCCGGGGTCGGGGAGAACCTGCTCGACCACCCCGAGTCGGTGATCGTCTGGGAGACCGACGGCCCGATACCGGAGAACTCCGCGATGGACAGCGACGCGGGGCTGTTCGTCCGGCGCGACCCCGACTCCGCCGGGCCCGACCTGATGTTCCACTTCTACCAGGTCCCCTTCACCGACAACCCCGAGCGCATCGGCTACGAACGCCCCGCGCACGGCGTGTCGATGACCCCCAACATCCCCAAGCCCCGCAGCCGCGGCCGCCTTTACCTGACCAGCGCGGACCCCGAGGTCAAACCGGCCCTGGACTTCCGCTACTTCACGGACGAGGACGACTACGACGGCCGTACTCTCGTGGACGGCATCAAGCTCGCCCGTGAGATCGCCGCGACCGAGCCGCTCGCCAACTGGCTGAAGCGCGAGGTCTGTCCCGGCCCGGAGATCACCGGCGACGAGGAGCTGAGCGCCTACGCCCGTTCCGTCGCGCACACCGTCTACCACCCGGCCGGCACCTGCCGGATGGGCGCCGCCGACGACCCCGGAGCCGTCGTCGGCCCGGACCTGAAGATCCGCGGGCTCGAAGGCATCCGCATCGCGGACGCCTCCGTCTTCCCGACGATGCCCGCGGTCAACCCGATGATCGGAGTGCTCATGGTCGGCGAAAAGGCTGCCGAACTGCTCGCGCGGGACGGTGGTACCCGATGACCACCGCACCCGCCACCCCCACCGGCCCCGCCACCCCCACCGGCCCCGCCACCCCCACCGGCCCCGCCACCCCCACCGGCCCCGCCGCACCCGCCACCGATCCGGCCGCGTCCCCCGTCTTCTCCGTGGACGGCCTCTGGAAGGTCTTCGGCCCCGACAAGGCCGCCGCGGAGGTCCCCGGCTCCGCCGACGCCGACCTGTCCGCCACCGAACTGCGCGAGCGCACCGGTTGCACCGCGGCCGTCCGCGACGTCACCTTCGACGTCCGCAAGGGCGAGGTCTTCGTCGTGATGGGCCTGTCCGGCTCCGGCAAGTCCACCCTCGTACGCTGTCTCACCCGGCTCATCGAACCCACCGCCGGAAGCCTGGCCATCGACGGCGAGGACGTCCTGGCCATGGACGCCACCCGGCTGCGCGCCCTGCGCCGCCACCGCGCCGCCATGGTCTTCCAGCACTTCGGCCTGCTCCCGCACCGCACCGTCCTCGACAACGTCGCGTACGGACTGGAGATCCAGGGCGTCGGACGCGGCGAGCGCCGGCTCAAGGCCGCCGAGCTCGTCGCCAAGGTCGGCCTCGAAGGCCTGGAGGACCGGCGCCCCGGCCAGCTCTCGGGCGGCCAGCAGCAGCGCGTCGGCCTGGCCCGCGCCCTCGCCGCCGACCCCGAAGTACTCCTGTTCGACGAGCCGTTCAGCGCACTCGACCCCCTCATCCGGCGCGAGATGCAGGAGGAGGTCGCCCGGCTCCACCACGAAGAGGGCCGCACCATGGTCTTCATCACCCACGACCTCGCCGAGGCCCTGCGCCTGGGCGACCGGATCGCGCTCATGCGCGACGGCCGCATCGTCCAGCTCGGCACGCCCGAGGAAATCGTCGGCTCGCCCGCCGACGACTACGTACGGGACTTCGTCCGCGACGTGCCCCGCGAACAGGTGCTCACCGTCCGCACCGCGATGCGCCCCGCCATGGCCGGCGAGGCCGACCAGGGACCCGCGCTGGGCCCCGCCACCACCGTCTCCGAGGCCATCCACGCCGTCGCCCTCAGCGGCGGTCCGGCCCGCGTCGTCGACCGCGGCCGCTGCCTCGGCGTCGTCGACGACGCGGGACTCCTCGCCGTCGTGGCCGGACTCCCGGCCACGCCCGGACGGGGGGTGGCGGCATGACCCGCCCGGCCCCTCCCGCGACCCCCGTCCCCGATGCCCGGAGGTGGTGCGCATGACCGCGACCCCGACCCACGCGCCGGACCACACACCGGCCCCCATCCGGCCCGGCACCCGCGCCGCCGCCCCTTCGAAAGCCCCGCAGTCCTCCGAACGGCCCGCCGGCGCGCGCCCCTCCCGTACCTCGTCCGCTCCACAGGACCGCCCCCGCAGAGCCCTGCCCGGCCTCGCCGGGCGCCGCGGACTCCTCCTTCCCCTGGGCGTCGCCGCCGCCCTGCTGATCCCGCTCGCCGTCGTCTTCCCGGGCGCCGGCAGCTGGCCCGCGGCCCTGGCCGTCGACCTGTCCGGCCCGCTCGGCCGCGCCGGCGACTGGATCATCGACCACCGCGACAACCACTGGCTGTTCCTCTACTTCTTCGGCCACGTCAGCAACGGCGTCGTCGTGTCCGTCCGCGCCGTGTACGTGATCCTCCTCGCCGCCGGATGGACCGGGGTCACCGCCCTGGCCGCCCTGGTCGCCTGGCGCCTCGCCGGCATCCGGCTCGCCCTGACCTGCGCCGCCGCCTTCGCCGCCTGCGGACTGCTCGGCATGTGGGTGCCGACCATGCAGACCCTCGCGCTGATGGTCGTGGCCGTCGCCGCCTCCGTCGTACTGGGCGCCCTGCTGGGCCTCGCCGCGGGACTCTCCCCGCGCGCCGACCGCATCCTGCGCCCCGTACTCGACACCATGCAGATCCTGCCGGCCTTCGCGTACCTGCTGCCGATGGTGCTGGTCTTCGGCATCGGCGTGCCCGCCGCCGTCCTCGCGACCGTCGTCTACGCCGCCCCGCCCATGGCCCGCCTCACCGCCCTCGGCCTGCGCGAGGCCGACGCGGGCGTCATGGAAGCCGCGGCCTCGCTCGGCGCCACCGGCCGCCAGCGGCTGCTGACCGCCCGCCTTCCCCTCGCGCGCCGACCGCTCCTGCTCGGCGTCAACCAGGCCATCATGACGGGCCTGTCCATGGCCGTCATCGCCTCCGTGATCGGCGCCGGCGGCCTCGGCGACCGCGTCTACCAGGCCCTCGCGTCCGTCGACGTCGGCGCGGCCCTCGCCGCCGGCATCCCGATCGTGCTCCTCGCCGTGGTGCTGGACCGCACCGCCGACGCCGCCGGCCGCCGTATCGGCGCCGACCCCGTGCCCGCCCGCGAACAGCACCTGCTGCGCCGGGTCTTCTCCGGCTGGTACGGCCGCCTGCTCACCCTCCTCGCCGCCGTGGCCGCCGCGGTCGCCGGCCACATCGCCGACAGCATCCTGTGGCCCGAGTCCTGGACCGTCTCCCTCGCCGACCCCGTGAACTCGGCCGTCGCCTGGATGACCGACCACCTCTACTCCGGCGTACCCGTCGTCGGCGGCACCGCCGACTGGGCCGCCCGCTTCACCGGCTGGATCCTCGACCCGCTGCGCAGCGGGCTCCAGGCCGCCCCCTGGTGGCTGCTCCTGTTCGTGGCCTGCGCACTCGCCCTGCTCGCGGGCACCTGGCGCACCGCACTCACCGCCGTACTCGCCCTGGGCGCCGTCGGAGTGCTCGGCGTATGGGAAGCCTCCCTGGACACGCTCTCCCAGGTCCTCGCGGCCGTCGCGGTCACGCTCGTAGTGGGCTTCGCGATCGCCGTCGGAGCCGCCCGCAGCGCCCGCGCCGAGCGGCTGCTGCGGCCGGTCCTCGACGTCTGCCAGACCCTCCCGCAGTTCGTCTACCTCATCCCCGTGGTCGCGCTGTTCGGCGTCGGCCGCGCACCGGCCGCCGCGGCCGCGGTGGTGTACGCGCTCCCGGCCGTCGTCCGGATCACCGTCCAGGGCCTGCGCGAGGTGGACCCGACCGTCGTGGAATCCGCCCGCTCCCTCGGCGCGACCCGCTCGCAGGTGCTGCGACAAGTCCAACTGCCCCTGGCCCGGCCCGCGTTGCTGCTCGCCGTCAACCAGGCCGTGGTCCTGGTCCTCGCCGTCGTCATCATCGGCGGCCTGGTCGGCGGTGGCGCGCTCGGCTACGACGTCGTCCTCGGCCTCGCCCAGGGCGACCTGGCCACCGGCCTGGTGGCCGGCGCCGCGATCGTCTGCCTCGGCCTGCTCCTCGACCGCGTCACCCAGCCCGCGAAGGAGGCCTGACATGCGCGACGCACACCACCGGGCCCTCGGACCCGGCCGCAGCCGCCGGCGCGGCGCGGCCGTCCTCGCCGCCGCGACGGGACTCGCCGTCCTCACCGGCTGCGGGGCCGCCGACATGACCCGCCAGTCCTCCCCGTACGCCGCCGCACAGGGCGCGAAGACCGTCACCCTCTCCGTTCAGTCGTGGGTCGGCGCCCAGGCGAACACGGCCGTCGCCTCCTACCTCCTCGAACACGAGCTGGGCTACCGGGTGGACACCGTCCAGGTCGACGAGATCCCCGCCTGGGACGCCCTCAGCCAGGGCCGCGTCGACGCGATCCTGGAGGACTGGGGCCACCCCGAGCAGGAGAAGCGGTACGTCGAGGGCAAGAAGACCATCACCCCCGGCGGGGATCTCGGAGTCACGGGCCACATCGGCTGGTTCGTCCCCACGTACTTCGCCGAGGCCCACCCCGACGTCACCGACTGGAAGAACCTCGACAAGTACGCCGACCAGCTGCGCACCCCCGAAAGCCGCGGCAAGGGCCAGCTGATGGACGGCTCCCCGTCCTACATCACGAACGACAAGGCCCTGGTGAAGAACCTGGGCCTGGACTTCGAAGTGGTCTTCGCCGGCTCGGAGGCCGCCCAGATCACCCAGATCAAGCAGTTCGCCAAGGAGCACAAGCCCTTCCTGACGTACTGGTACGAGCCGCAGTGGCTCTTCGAACGCGTCCCGATGACCGAGGTGAAGCTCCCCGAGTACACCGAGGGCTGTGCGGACGATCCGCAGAAGGTGGCCTGCGCCTACCCGCACACACCGCTCCAGAAGTACCTGAACGCGCGCTTCGCGGAGTCGGGCGGCGAGGCGGCCGCCTTCCTGAAGAAGTTCCACTGGACCAAGGAGCAGCAGAACGAGGTATCCCTGATGATCGCCGAGGAGAAGCTGTCCCCGCAGCAGGCGGCGAAGAAGTGGGTGGAGCGCAACGAGAACGTGTGGAAGCCCTGGATGGAGTGACCACCCCCGCGCCCCCTTCCCCTCCCGAGAGGAGAAGGGGGCGCCCGCAGGGTTGCCGGAGGGCTGTTCGGCTGTAGCGACGGAGGAGGGGTTCGATGTATCCCTCCAGCCTCCGGGTCAGGACACCGGACAGCTGCCGGGCCAGCAGTTCGGCGCGGTCGTCAGCGCCCTCGTCGCCCAGGCGCACGGTCCCCGGCAGCAGGGACATCAACAGGGAGGGGTGATCGCAGTACTGCGCCGTCGCATCCACATCCGCGAGCGTGCCGGCGCATCTCCGGGGTCCAGCCGCCGCGCAGCCGTACGACCCCCTCGACGCGCTCCGCCTCCGGCAGCCCCTTCTCGACCCAGGAGCGCGTGGCGCCCCAGTCCCGGCCGTCACGTTCCGCGCCGAAGTCCTCGGTCGCCCCCGCATCCGAACCCATGGCGCCAGATCACTCGCGGACCTGAGCGTCCACCGCGGGTTGCGCGGCGCCGCCGTCCGCGCCCAGGCCCGCGAGCAGGCGCAGCCCGTCCTCGGAGGGGCTGCCGGGGGCCGCGGACAGCACCAGGAGCTCCATGCCCGAGTCATCCGGTAGCGCGAAGTTCTCGTGATGCAATTCCAGCAGCCCGACCAGCGGGTGCCGGTACGCCTTGCGTCCGTGGGTGCGGGCGCGCACGTCCGCGCGGGCCCACAGGCGGCGGAAACGTTCGCTGCCCATCGCCAGCTCGCCGATGAGCGAGGCCAGGCGGGGATCGTCGGGGTACTTGCCGGCGGCGAGGCGCAGGTGCCCGACCACGTCGAGCGTGCACTGCTCCCAGTTCCCGTAGAGCCCACGCTCGGCCTCCTCGAGGAAGATGTGCCGGGCGGTGTTCAAGCCCGGCATCCGGCGGCCGTAGAGGAGCCCGGCGAGACGGTTCCCGGCGAGCACGTCCAGGCGGTGGTCCATGATCAGCGCGGGTGCGTCGGCGACCAGGTGGAGGACGCGCAGCACCTCCGGCCGGATCCTCCCGCCCGGTGCCTTCGCGGGGCGGCGGCGCTGACAGGCGAGCCGGTACAGGTGACCGCGTTCGGTCTCGTCGAGGCCGAGGACGCGGGCGAGCGCGTCGAGGACCTGCTCGGAAGGCTGGGTCGCGCGGCCCTGTTCCAGGCGTACGTAGTAGTCGACGCTGACTCCGGACAGGTGCGCGACCTCTTCGCGGCGCAGCCCCTCGACCCGGCGGCGGCTGTCGGTGGGTATGCCGACGGACGCGGGGTCGACCCGGGAGCGCCTGGTCCGCAGGTAGCCCGCAAGATCGTCCATGTCCCCAGTATGACCGCGGCGCCGACCGCGAGGGTGGCCCTGCCAGTACCAGGAAGTCCGGTCCGACGGAAGCGGCGCCCCTGAACAACGGGCGCCCCGGCGGCCAGGATCGAGGGCATCCGATCCCAAGGAGTTCCCATGAAGACGCTGATCGTCCACGCCCACCCCGAGCCGCAGTCGCTCAACAGCTCGCTGAAGGACCTGGCGGTGGCCACGTTGGAGGCCGCCGGGCACGAGGTGCGGGTGAGCGACCTGTACGCGATGAACTGGAAGGCGGCCGTGGACGCCGCCGACTACGGCCCCCACGCCTCAAGCCCGTTGAAGGTCGCCCGGGACTCGGGCCGGGCCTTCGAGGCGGGGGCGCTCACCCCCGACGTCCTCGCCGAGCAGGAGAAGCTGCTGTGGGCCGACACGATCGTCTTCCAGTTCCCGCTGTGGTGGTACTCGATGCCCGCGATCCTCAAGGGCTGGGTGGACCGGGTGTTCACCCACCGGTTCGCGTACGGCGTCGGCGAGCACAGCGACACCAAGTACGGCGAGCGCTTCGGCGAAGGCACCCTCGCGGGCAAGAGGGCCCTGCTGTCGGTGACCGTCGGCGGTCCGGAGGCGCACTACGCCGCTCGCGGGATCAACGGCCCCATCGACGACCTGCTGTTCCCGATCCACCACGGCATCCTCTACTACCCGGGCATCGAGTCGCTGCCGCCGTTCGTCCTCTACGCAACCGACCGGATGACCTACGAGGACTACGCGGACGTCGCCAAGGCCTGGGAACAGCGCCTGCTCACCCTGGAGTCGACCGAGCCGATCCCCTTCCGCCGGCAGAACTTCGGCGACTACGAGATCCCCTCGATGCAGCTGAAGGAAGGGCTGGAGCCCACGGGCCGCACGGGCTTCGGGCTCCACGTGCGCGGCTGACCGGCGGGGGCGCGCCCCGGAGGCGGAGCCCGTGCGGCCCGTGGCGGCGGAACCGGCGGGCGTGATGTCCCGGGCGGGGTCCTCGAGGGAGGCCCCTTCAGCGTCCTCCGCGCCGGCCGGCATCTTCTTGCGGGCGCCTTCGGGGTGCTCGAACCGGCCGTACGTCCCGGAGATGAGGAGGGCGGTGTACCGCGCGCCCGGTGGTGAACCGGCGACCGGCGACCGGCGACACCGGGGCGGCCGGAGCGCTCACCGACCGCCCGGAGCAAATCCGTGGCACGACAGCGTTCCGGCAACGAGACTGCACCGGTGAACACCCCGCCCCCGCCGCCCGACCCGCTCCTCCTGCCCGTACGGGACCCCCGCGCCCGCTACGACGTTCTCGACTACGCCGGCATGCACGAACTGGCCGCCGGCCTGGTCCTGCCCGCCGGCGCGTCGATGTACGTCATGAGCGCGATGGAAACCTCCCGCGAGCTCATCCGGCACTCCTACTACCGGTACGAGTTCGCCACCGTCGCCGTCACGCACTCCCTGTTCGCCCTGGAGCACGTCCTCGCCGAGCGTCTGGCCACGAACGAACCGCTCCACGCCCTCATCGAGAGGGCCGCCGACACGGGACTCGTGACGGCCGAACTCGCCGCCGAACTCGACCGCAGCCGACTGCTGCGCGACAAGCTCACGCAGGGCGCCGAGTCGAGTGCCGCCCTCAGACTGTTCCAAGCCGTCCACATGGTGCGCGCCGTCTTCGAAGCCGTCTCCCTGCTCCTTCGCCCACCGGCCGGGGCCGAGGCGAGCGCCGCGGACGCGGGCGGAGCACGGCCCGAAGACCTACTCGACAGGTTGTGGCAGGAGCACAGGCGCGCACTGTACCCAGACGGCTTCCGCGGCGTGGACTTCGACGGCGTCGATCTGGTCCTCCTGGACGCCAACGTCGCCGGCCTCGTGCACACGGAGCTGACGCACGGACTCGACGACACCGGCATCGGCCACCTCTGGGGCTGCGTCGCCGACCTCGACAAGGTCGTGCCGCTGATCAACGAGGAGTACTGCGCCGGCTACTTCACGAAACTCCGGACGATGGCCCGGGCCGCGGCAGAACGCCACATCCCCACCGCGACCTGATCCCCGCGATCAAAAGGCTCACACGCGTACTCTCCGGGGATGCCTCTCCATCGGGCGGACCACGTACCGGATCTTGAGACCACGCGCAGCCCGTGGCAGGCTCATGCCGCATGATCGATGAATTCGCGAAAGACAACCTGCACGGGAGACTGCGGCGGGACCGCGAGGCGCTGCTCTGGAAACTCGACGGCTTGTCCGAATACGACGCCCGCCGGCCTTTGACAGCGACCGGGACCAACCTCCTCGGCCTGGTCAAACACGTGGCCAGCGTCGAGGCCAGGTACTTCGGCGAGGTCTTCGACCGCCCTTCCCCGGAACCGCTGCCCCGGTGGCAGGACTCCGACGGCAGCGATCTGTGGGCGACCGAGGACGAGACCCGCGATCAGATCATCGGGTTCTACCGGCGCACGTGGGAACACTCGGACGCGACGATCAACGAGCTTCCCCTCGACGCCCCCGGCCACGTGCCGTGGTGGCCGGAGCCGTATCCGAACACGAACCTGTTCGCCATCATGGTCCATGTCCTCGGCGAGTCCAACCGACACGCCGGGCACGCCGACATCCTGCGCGAGGGCCTCGACGGCCGGACCGGGATGCGCGCCGAACACGGGAAGCAGATCGACGAGCAAGCCCGTGCGGCCTACTGCGCGAAGATCGAGCAGGCCGCCAGGTCCGCCGCCCCCATCAAGGCTTAGACCTACCCGCCGTCCGGAGCCGGTCCCTGACCTCGGCGCCGGACGGCAGGGCCGGTTCCGGGCACGACCAGCGTGAGAGCGGCACTTCACTCCCGGCGCCCGCAAGGACCTGTGCAAGAGGCCACTTGGACAGGGAAAACGCAACTTCGACATGGCACGCAGAGGCAGCTACCTTCACCTGGTCTTCGGCGATCGCCCGCGGTCGCACAGGAGTTCCTTCGGGCTGACCCACCCGCGGGGTTCACCTCAGGCACCCCCCACCAGGGAGAGACGCATGCCCCATCTTGCTCTGTACACATTCGGCGTCCTGAAGTCACCCCTCGCCGATCCCGCACCTCTCACGAACGAGTTCTACGACATCGGTGAGGCCGTCTACCGGAAGATCGGCCGGCACCCCGGATACCTCGCGCGCGCGGAACCGGCAGACGGTGACCGGGGCATGCTCTTCGGGGCGGACTGGGGTGCATGGGGAGAGTTCGCCGTACCGGCCTGGTACGGCAAGGGCCGCACGGTGGAAACCACCGCCCTGGCCGCGACCCTCTCACTCTGGACCGACCTGCGCCCCGCCTTCGACGCCATCTACACCGGTCTGCACCGTGAGGCGCTGAACAGGCGCTACGACTGGTTCGAGAGGACAGGACACCCGAATTACGTGTGCTGGTGGGTCTCCGACGGCGTGATACCCACCTGGCAGGACGGGGTTTCCAAGCTGGAACACCTCCACGACCAAGGCTCCGCACCGCACGCCTTCACCTTCCACCACTCGTTCACCCCGGAGAGAACTCCGACCAAGATCAAGGGCATCGGGCCGAAGAGCGACCAGGTCCGCTGACAAGGAAGCCGTAGGGTACTCAGCGCCTCGTCTCGTACCTGGTCAGGATCACGCCGCAGGGAAGCGTCCGCGTCTCCACCAGGTTGAGGTTCACCCAGTTGTCCAGCGCGGTGAAGAACGGCGTGCCGCCGCCCACCAGGACCGGCGCGGTGGCCAGCACGTACTCGTCGATCAGCCCGGCCCGCATGGCCGCCCCGGCGAGCGTCGCGCCGCCGATGTCCATCGGGCCGCCGTCCTCGGCCTTGAGCCGGGTGATCTCGGCGACCGCGTCGCCGGTTACCAGGCGGGTGTTCCAGTCGACCTCGTCGATCGTCGACGAGAACACCACCTTCGACATGTCCCGCCAGCGGCGCGCGAACTCGATCTCCGCCGGGGTGGCGTCGGGCTGCTGGTCGCCGGTCGGCCAGTAGGAGCTCATCGTCTGCCACAGCTTGCGCCCGTACAGCGTCAGTTCGGTCGCCTGCAACTGGTCGGACCAGAACTGGAACATCTCGTCGCTCGGCACGCTCCAGCCGATGTCGTCGCCGGGCGCGGCGATGTAGCCGTCCAGGCTCAGGTTCATGCCGTAGATCAGTTTCCGCATGGTGCCAGTCTTCCGTGAGTCGGTCTCACGCGTACGGACCGGCGCGGCGCGGCGTCGGGCACGGCCAGTGCCCCGCCTCAGCCCG
This sequence comes from Streptomyces sp. NPDC029164, assembly GCF_055563995.1. Classification (NCBI taxonomy): domain Bacteria; kingdom Bacillati; phylum Actinomycetota; class Actinomycetes; order Kitasatosporales; family Streptomycetaceae; genus Streptomyces; species Streptomyces sp. NPDC029164. The sequence continues at coordinate 550,234 of NZ_JBVHWW010000001.1, forward strand.
GCAGCGCCTCCTCGAGCCGCGCCCTGGACGAACAGGTGCACCGTACGGCCGCCCTGCTCGAAGCAACCGCGAACCGCACCCTCGGCAAGCTCACCGTAGGCCCCCACGCCTGACCCTCTCGCGGATCGTCCGTTTCATGACCGGGTCCGTGCAGGAGAACGGGGAGGGGTCCTGGTCGCGTCGCCCCCTGCTCCTCGGACCGGCTGGACCGGCACGAGGAGCAGCGGCGGCGTCGTCACATCACGCGACGGCGGTTCCCTCAAGCTCGACCAGCTGCCCCGGGATCGCCAATCGCGTCACCCCGAGCATCGTGGACGTCGGCGCCACCCCGGCGGCGCCCAGGCGCGCCGCCAGCACGCCGTAGTGCCGGAAGAGCAGATCGACGTCGGTCGTGTAGACGTTCAGCCGGACGAGGTTGGCGAGAGACATGCCGGCCGCGCCGAGCACGGCCTCCAGGTTGTCGACGCTCAGCGCCAACTGCGCGGCCATCTCACCGTCGTGCTGCGGCTTGCCGTCGTCGCTCATCGCGGTCTGCCCCGAGACGTACAGGGTCCGCGTGTGCCCGGAGACGAGCTCACCCTGGTTGAATCCCAGCTCCTGCGACCACGTCACCGGGTTGACCGCTGTTCGCTCCACTGCCACATCAGCTCCATTCGAATCGATTCATCGGGAGTACGTACGTCCATCGGCGCGTCAGACGACCCGCCTTGACGTCACGTCACCGAGCCTCGCAACAAATCACGACACCCTCCGTCATGTATTCCCTTAACGTTCTCGTATGCGTGCCGACAGGCTGGTCTCACTGGTGCTGCTCCTGCGCCAGCGCGGGCGACTGACAGCGGACACACTGGCCCGCGAGCTGGACGTATCCACCCGCACCGTGCTCCGCGACATCGAGGCACTGTCCGCGGCCGGCGTCCCGGTCTACGCCGAACGCGGCAGGCACGGCGGTTTCGCGCTGTTGCCCGGTTTCCAGACCAAGCTCGCCGGACTGAACCACGACGAGGCCCTCGCCCTGCTCACCGCCGGATCGGGGCGCGGCGAGCAGGCCTTCGGACTCGGCTCGGCCCTCGCCTCGGCCATGCGGAAGGTGGTCGACGCGCTCCCCGAAGGGCACCGGGCCTCCGCGAGCGACGCGGCCCAGCGGTTCCTCGTCGACCCGGAGGCCGACCTGCTCTCACGCCGCCGCCCGGTCACCGAGGAGGTCCCCGACACCACGATGTTCGAGGTCAGGCGTGCGGTGCTCGCCGGTCACAAGCTGCGCATCCACTACGCGGCCACGGGCCGGACACCGCAGTGGCGCACGGTCGACCCGATCGGCCTGGTCACCGTACGGGACCGGGGCTACCTGCTGGCCACGAGATCCGGCGAGGACCGCACCTACCGGCTGTCGCGGGTGCTGGCCGCCGAGGAACTCCCCGAACCGGCACAGCGACCCAACCGGGTCGATCTGGACCGGATCTGGCAGGAACGCTCCGCGCAGTTCCTGTCCGGCGGCGACCACATCACCGTGCTGGTGCGGATGAACCCGGCGCGGCGGGAAGAGCTACTGGACACCGCGCTGGCCGTCCGCGCAGAGGAACCCGACGCGGACGGCCGGCTGCGCCTGGAGGTGACCTTCCAGGACTTCCGACACGCCGAATGGGCACTGTGGCAGCTCAGCACGGACGCGGAAGCCCTGGCCCCGCAGACGTTGCGCACCGCCCTGCGCAACCGCGCCGCAGCGATGGCCGCCCGCTACGAAGACTCACCCCCCGACACGGGGTCTCACTGACCGATTAGGCTGGCGCGCATGGACAACGAACGTTCGACAGGGCCGACGGGCTTCAGGTAGCCCGCCAGGAAGTACCTGGCGGTTGCCGCGAACGGAGTCCGTCCCGTGACACGCACCGCTCACCACCTTCCCCCTTCACGCGGCCGGCACGCACACGGCCGCTCATCAGGAGGCCCTTGGCGTTCTGTGGTCCTCTACGACCTCAGGTACAGCGCACACACCTTCAGCGATGCGGCACGTGAGGCCGCAAGGCCCCAACCCCGCAGGGTCCGCCGCACGGTGGACGTCTACTCGTTCCCTCGACACCAGCAGGACAGCTCCGTCGCACGCTGGTCCGCGGCGGAGGAACGCCGGGCGCGACAGCGGCTGCGCGCCCAAGTGGGGACTGTCCTGAGGCTGGTGCGTTCCACCGCCGGCGAACTCGCACTCGATGCCGCGGACACGGTGGACATCCCGCCGGCACGTCATCGGCGCGGCTCGCTGTGGCTCGCGTAGTCGCCACGGCAGAGCCGCCCCACCCCCGCGCGCGCCGGCCGATGCCCCTGGCCTCGGCCGGCAGCGGAACCCACGCACACCATCGTCAGCCCTTCGGGTCCGGCTTCCAGTCCCGGGCGAGGAGTCCGAGCACCACGTCGTCCAGGAACTCGCCCATCACCCAGGCCGAGGAGCGCAGCACGCCCTCGCGGACGAAGCCGTTGCCCTCGGCTGCGCGCAGCATCGCGGCGTTGTCGGACAGCGTCTCGACCTGCAGCCGCTGCAGGCCGCGCACGATGAACCCGTAGTGACACATCACCGCGACCACGTCGGTGCCGTAACCCTTGCCACGGGAGGACGGCCGCAGCCCCATCCCGATGTGCGCGGACCGGTTGTGGTTGTCGATGCCCCACAGCGTGGCGGTACCGGCGAGCGTGCCGCCGTCCAGCTCCACCACGGAGAACGAGACGTGCCCCTGCTCGCTGTCGTCCACCACGAGCCGCGAGTCCTTGGAGCCGGGCGTGATCGGCCGCCACGGGCGGAGTTCGGACCGCGAGTAGTTGACCACGTCGTCGTGGAGCTCGGTCTGCAGGATCGGGATGTCATCGTCGTGCCGGGCTCTGAGCCCGACCTTGCTGCCCTTTAGCATGCAAGGTTCCTATCCGACCGGGTTGGCCGGGGGCAAACCCTTTGGCGGCCGCCCGTCCACACCACCGCTCGCCGCTCCGGTAGCACCGCCCCAAGGCGCGTTCAGCCGGCGGTGCCCAGGTGCGAGGAGAGTGTGAATAGGGTGACCCCATGTCTGTCACATTGAGCTCCACGAAGGCTGCTGCCGCGCTCCGTACGTCGGCACGGGTCTGCGCCGAGGTGCTGGTGGTCCTGGTCATGGCGGCGGCTGCCCTGTGGGTTCTGAGCCGTATGTGGTCGGTCGTCTGGCCGCTCATAGTCGCCCTGTTCATCACCACCCTGACCTGGCCCCTGGCCGCGTTCCTGCGCCGGCGCGGGTGGCGGCCCGCGCTCGCCGCCGCCGCGGTGACCGTGCTGTTCCTCCTGGTGGCCTCGGGCATCGTGGCGCTGATCGCCGTCCCCGTGGCCTCCCAGTCGGGCGAACTGGTCGACGGCGTGTCCGAGGGCATCCAACGACTGCGCGAGTGGGCGGCCGGCCCGCCGCTCAACATCGGCGACGACCAGATCACCGGCGCCTCCGACGCCGCGATCGACCGCCTCCAGAACAGCGTCGGCAGCGCGGTCTCCACCGTCGTCACCGGGGTGAGCACCGTCTTCAACGGCCTGGTCACCGCCGTCCTGGCGCTCTTCCTGATGTTCTTCTTCCTCAAGGACGGCCCCCGCTTCCTGCCGTGGCTCACCCGCCAGCTCCCCGGCCGGCTCGCCACCGACATCCCGGTCGTGGCCGCGCGCAGCTGGCAGACCCTGGGCTCGTTCGTCCGGTCCCAGGCCTTCGTCGGCCTCCTCGACGCCGTGTTCATCGGCCTGGGCCTGTGGATCGTAGGCGTACCCCTGGTGCTGCCCCTGGCAGTGCTGACCTTCGTCTCCGCGTTCGTGCCGATCGTCGGAGCCCTGTTCGCCGGCCTGGTGGCGGTGCTCATCGCGCTGGTGTCGAACGGCCTGACGGACGCGCTGATCGTGCTGGCCATCATCGTCGCGGTGCAGCAGCTCGAAGGAAACGTGTTCCAGCCGATGATCCAGAGCCGCAGCCTCGGTCTCCACGCGGCGGTGGTCCTGCTGGCGGTCACGCTGGGCGGCAGCCTGGCCGGCGTCGTGGGCAGCCTCCTGGCCGTACCGGCTGCCGCACTCGTCGCCGTCTTCTGGAACTACCTGCGCGACCAGCTCAGCGAACCACCGCACGAACCGGAGGCCGACGAACGGCTTCCCACAGCTCCCGCGCCGTCGTAGGACTGCGCCGAGGCCCTACCCGGGCCGCGGTCAGTTCGGCTGGGCCGTACGCTCCGTCTGCAGGGTGCGCAGGAGGTCGAAGGCAGGGCCGTCCACCGGGCGCCGGGTGTTGCCGAGGGCGATGACGGCGAGCCGCTTCTCCGGGTCGAACCCCACGAAGGAGGAGAAGCCCCCTGTTCCTCCGTTGTGCCAGATCTGGAGATGGCCGCCCTGCCGGGGGTGCAGGCGGTGGGCCATCCAGCCGGGGTGCACCCAGGTGAAGGAATTCCTGCGGTGCTCGTACGCACGGCTCAGGCGGATCGCCTCGGCGAGCCCCGCCGGGCCGCCGTCCAGCTGGGCCCGTACGAAGGCCACCAGGTCGGTCGCGGTCGACCGCAGGCCGCCCGCTCCGGCCAGGTCGGCGAGGTGCCACGGTGCGGCGGGCCGCCCCCGTCGCACGTGACCCTGCGCGGAGCGTTCCGAGCGGGCGTCGTCCACCGTCACGACGGTGTCGGTCATGCCCAACGGGGCGCAGATCTCGCGGGTGATGAGGGTCTCGTACTCCGTGCCCGCCCGGCGGGCGAGGGCCAGCCCCAGCAGTCCGGCCCCGAGGTTGGAGTAGCGGAACCGCTTCCCCGGAGTGGCCCCCAGACGGGTCCCGGCCAGCCCGGCCAGCAGGACGTCGGCCGTGCAGCCGGCGTACGGATCCGGCTTCGACGGGCGCAGCAGAGCCTGGAGCAGCATGCCCTTCGGCAGTCGGGGCAGGCCGGAGGTGTGGGTGGCCAGATGCTGCAGGGTGATCGGCCGGCCGTCCCGCGACGGAACGGCCGTCCCGGCGGGCAGCAGATCGCCGAGCGGCTCGTCCATGCCCACCGTGCCGGCGGAGGCCAGGCGCGTCAGGGCCAGGGCGGTGAACGCCTTGGTCACCGAGCCGATCTCGAACAGGGTGTCGGGGCCCGGGACGCGTGCCTGGTCCGCGCCGGTGCTTCCGGCGCCCCGTATCTCCACGACGTGATCCGCCACCGCGGCCACCACCACGCCGACGTGCTGCTCGGCCAGCCGGTCCGCGGTCCGCTGGGCGAGCGTTGCGAGTTCTTGTGCCATGACGGACATCATTGCGGCGCCCCCCGTGCGACAGGTGCGCCCAGATGATGATTTCCCGCCGCCGGCACTGCGACTTGAGCAGTACGGCGAGGCGACGGCAGCCCCCCCCCGCGGGCGCGCAGGTCGAGGCGCGGCACCCCGCAGGCGGGATCCGCCGCACGGGGACCTGCCCCCTAGACCTGCCAGTGCTCGCGTCCGAGGTGGATCAGGCGGAGCTGGTCGCGGGCCGTCGCGAGGACGGGGGACCAGTCCTCGCCGCGCAAGGAGGCGGTGAGGCACGCGGAAGCCGTCATGAACAGGTGGTCGACCAGGAGCCGGGACAGCATCGTCACATCGGCGGTCTTCCAGCCCGCGCTGAGCGGGTCGGCCACGAGGGCCGCGCCGATCTCGGCCGCGAAGGCGTCGAGTTGTCCGGCGATGGCCTCGCGCACCGCCGCGACTCCGCCGTGCCGCTCTCGGACGAGGAAGCGGACGTGCGCCGGACGACTGCGGACGAGTTCGGCGACGAGCCGCACCGCGCCCTCGGAGCGCCGACCGGCATCGCCGGTCGCCGCGAGGACGCCCCGTACGGTGGTGTGCAGACTGGCCAGGGCCTCCTCGACGAGTGCGGTCCCCAGCTCGTCCATGCCCCGGAAGTGACGGTAGAAGGCGGTGGGGGTGACCCCGGCGTGCCGGGCGACCTCCCGGAGACCGAGGCTTCCGAGGCTCCGCTCCCCCAACTGGCCCAGGGCCGCATCGAGAAGCGCACGTCGGGTACGGCGGCGCTGCGCCTCGCGGACACCGGTGTTCGGACTCATGAAAGCAGTCAACCTCGTCACAGTCGACGGCCGCCAGCATGAGACGGATTGAACCGGGTAGTCAGTGAACAACTGTTACCTGAAAGTGGGAGGAACTCTCGTGCTCTTCCTCGTAGGTGCACTGCTCGTCCTGGGCGTCGTCCTCGGCACCGTGGCGCATGTGCCGGTGCCGGTCAGCGTGGCCGCCGGTCTCGTGATCGCGCTCTGGCTCGCCCTCTTCGCCGTACGCGAGCGCCTGTCGGGCCACCGTGCCGGGCGCTCCGACCATCACCAGGGAGGTCTGTGATGAACGCGCGTACTGACATCGAGGTCCCGGCCGACGCCCGTCCTGATATCCGTACCCGTGCCCGTACCCGTGGCCGCTACCGTGACGCCGACACGATGGCCGTCACCGCCTTCGTCCTCGGCCTGGTCGGGCTCCTGGTGATGAACCTGCTGCTCGGCCCGATCGCCGTCGTCCTCGGCTCCCTCGCCCTCTGGCGCCGGACCGCCAGGCCGGGACGCGCCCGCCTCGGCATCGCCCTGGGCGTGGCCGACCTCGTCGTCCTCGCCTGCCTCGTCACCGCCGACCACACGTGGTCGTGGAGCCTGACCTGAGCCGAACCCGTCACCTGATCCGCGTACACGCGCAGCTCAGCGGGGCGGGGACGGCCGCCGCGACGCCGGGGACGCGGCCCGCTCCCGGCCCTCGCGCGCGGGAGGAGCCGGGAGGGGGCGCGCGGGGAAGCGGGTCAGGCGCCGCCCGCCGTCACGCACAGCGGCTGGGTGCCCTTGATGTAGCTGCCGCCGACGTTCATCCAGAAGACCGCGCACCAGCGGTCGCCGTTCGCACCGTCCTGGTATCCGGACCAGTAATGCGTGCGGTCCTTCCACTCACCGTCCGTGCTGTTGCTGATGGTGCCGTGCGGGCCGTACAGCTCCCAGTGGCCCAGGTTCGTCTTGGTGGAGGCGCGGACCTCCATTTTGACGACGTCAGCGTCGAACCAGTCGTTCTCGAAGTCCACACACAACGTGTGGGAAATGAAAAGCGTGGTCGACTGACAACGCCTCCGGTCCTGCGGTGCGGCCTCGGCGGCGGGAGCGATTCCCGCCAGGACGATTCCCGCGAGCATCGCGGCGGCAATGCGGCGCTTCATGCTGTCGTTCTTCCTTTCGGAGAGGGCGTACGGAGTTGCAGGCGGGCGCGTGCCGGCTCAGGTGATGACCGGGCTGCAGGCGGTGTCCATGAGGCCGCCCCCTTCGTAGAGGCTGGCGCAGACCCGCGCGGCGTCGCGCGGCATCATGATCGTGACCTCGAACTTGGCGCCCTCGTCGTGCCGCCGGCCGCCCCACGAACGGTCCCTGCCGAACATCTCCCTGTTCTGGGCGTCCAGGACCCGGACGTGGAGGCGCGGGTTGCCGACGCCCCAGGCGGAGGTGAAGCTCCCCGTGATCGTGTTGAGGTACTTGGACGTCTGGGCGTCCCATTCGACGCACAGGGCGCCCGCGCCCTGCTGAATCCGGGTGCAGCCTTGGCCCCCCGCGGCCGACGCGGGCGCGGCGGACGCCATGGTGGCCAGAACGGCCCCCGCGCCCGCCAGGGCGAGACCGCGCCGGGTCAGCCGGGATCCCCGGTTCCGCCGCATCTTCCGGTTCTCGTCTTTCTGCAAGTGCATGCTGTGCCTTTCGGGATTCCGGCCAGGAGAAGGCCCGTAGGGAAATGCCGTGTTCCGGGCTCGGTTTCAGCGTATGAAGGGCGGGCGACCGCCCGCTATCCGTTCTCCGCCGAGTGGTCCGCGCGTATCGGATCGCCGCAACGGCCCGGATCCGTCACGCCCCGGCGGATACGCCCCCGAACGGGCGGACTCCGGAAAGGGCGGACCGGGATTCCCGGGTCCCGTTCCTGAAACGGTCTTGAGCCTTGTGTCTTGAGACTTGAGTCTTGAGTACGCCTCGAACCGGCGGGCGCTAGCGCCTTTCGGCGGTGCGGGACGGCACCTGCCCGTACGCCTGGCGGTAGTACGCGGCGAACCGGCTCAGATGGGTGAAGCCCCAGCGCATCGCGACCTCGGCGACCGTTTCGGACGCGCAACCGTCCGCGATGCGCAGCAGGTCGTGGTGCGCCCGGTCCAGCCGTACGCGTCGCAGGTGGGCCGCCGGGGTGGTCCCGAGGTCGGTCCGGAAGCGGTCCTGGAGGGTACGGGGGCTCACCCGCGCCGCCGCGGCCATGTCCGCGACCGACACCGGCTCACCCGCGTGTTCCTCGCAGTACGCCATGGCCCGGCGCACGGCACGCGGCAGCGCCGGATGGGCGTGCGCGGGCAGGGCGGCGGAGTGGTCGTGGGGCTGGAGGTTCACCAGGCCGTGCACGAGGACCTGTTCGAAGTGCGCGGCGGCCAGCGGTGACCGGGCCGCGAGGGGTGACGCCGTGAACTGCGCGAAGGCCCGCGCGGTCCCCAGCCAGGCGGCCACCGCCGGGTCGCCGTCCGCGAGGGCGGGGGTGAAACGCAGGGCGGTGGAGGGCGGTTCGCCGGTCTGCGCGATGACAGCGTTGTCTACTGCTGCCTGTGGCAGGAACAGGATGAGGGTGTCCGCCGCGGCCGACAGGGACATGCCCAGGGTCATCCCGGGCCCGGCGACCGAGCACGACGTGGTGACCTCGCGGCCCGCCACCCGGACCGTGCCGTCACCGGCGAGCGGGACGTGGACGTTGTAGAAGTCGGGCAGCTCGCCCGCCGCGACCTCGACCGGGGTGCCCCACCCCAGCTCGTACAGCGCCAGGCCCCGCCGGTGCAGGCGGCGGAAGCGGCCGGGCCCCTGGTGTCCCCGGCCGACGCGCAGCCGGTGGGGCGAGAACTCCCCGGTCACCACCTCGTCCAGCGCCTCGACGTCGTCCCCCTCGAACAGCATGTGCGGTCCGCCGGCCGCGGGTCCGCCGGCCGCCGGTCCGCCGCGGCCGGCGTGTGCCGCTCCCTGTTCCCGTAACGCCGCCCCGTGCCTGCCTTCCCCGTACCTGCCCCGCATCTCGTCTCCCCCGGTCTTCGGCCGGTGATCCGCAGGCCGCGCGCGCACCGGTATTTGGGCCGAATGGTACGGCTGTCGGGGGGCCTGCCAGAAAGGGTTCGTGGGCCATGCGCGTGTCCCGCTCCCGGTGTCCTCGGGCCTCTGCGGAGGCCGTCCGGGGCGAGGCCGAGCGGCCGGGGCCGTACGGCGACCACCTGGCTAGGGGGTGGCGGGTTGTGCCTCCAGTTCCGACTTCAGGTTGCGCAGGGTGGCCCGGATGTTCTTGCGCTGGAACTCGGCGAAGGTGTGCCCGCTCGTCGCGATCCTGTCGAACGTGTGGGCCACCGGGTCGGGCCAGCTGAGCCGGTCGTCGGTCCAGGTCTCCGTCACCTCGGTGCCCTCGGGCACGGCGGCGAAACGGTACTCCCAGGTGGCGATCGGGCCGCGCAGCCACGGGCGGCGCAGGCCTATGGCGTGCACCCTGAACCGGAAGACCTCGTCCGGCTCGGCGGCCGTCACGGTGCAGCGGGTCGTCCAGCGGAACGGACCTCGCTTGTTGTGACCGTCGAAGACCATCCCGACCCGAGTCGCTGTGCCGGGTCCCTCGGTCAGGGTCGCGCCCAGGTTCTCCGGGCTCCAGCGGCCCATGAGAGCGGGGTCGGAAACGTGCTGGTAGACCGTCGACGGGTCGGCCGCGACGATGATGGTGTCGCAAACGCTGAACGTGCGGGGCATGTGGCTCCCTCCTTGGAGGACGACGGTAGCGGTCGCCGCCCCGCCCGGACCCCGGGCCCCTGCCGCGGAGTCAGCGCGGCCTGTGACGCGCTCGTCGCCGGCCGGGCTGCTCGCGCATGCCCCTACTGCGGCTTCGGGCCCTTCATCAGCTTGCCGAGCTCTTCCAGGGGGCCTTCCTGCATGCCCCGGACGTAGTCCCAGCCGTTGTGGTCGCCGCCCTGGATCTCGTGGATCGTGACCTTGATCGGGCCCTTCCCGAACTGCTGCTGGAACTTCTCCATCCGGTCGCGGCCGCCCTCCTTGGTGCCGTACTGGAAGAGGACGTTCACCTCCGGGCCCTTGCCGTTGATCAGCTTCGGGGCGAGCTTCTCGGGGTTGTTCGCGTCCATTTCCGCCTGGTGGCCCTTCCAGAGCGGGGAGTCCGGGACGATCTCGCCGCCGTTGGCGATGACGGCCCGGAAGCGGTCCGGCCGCTGCAGGAGCTGCTTGAGGCCGACGAAGGCGCCGGAGGAGTTGCCCATGAAGGCCCAGCCGTCGCGGGACTTGTAGGTACGGAAGTTGGCCCGGGCGAGGTCGGGTACGTCCTCGCCGATCCAGGTGCCCATCTTGGCCTGGCCGGGTATGTCGGAGCCGTCGTAGTAGTACTTGGCGTCCGGGTTGAGGATCGGCATGACCAGGATGTACGGGAGGCTCTTGCCGGTAGCGGCGCCCTCGGCGATGGCCTTCTGGAGGCCCAGCTTCGGCATGGTCGCCCAGTAGTTGTCGGCGTTCCCGTTGCCTCCGGGCAGGGCGATCATGACGGGGAAGGCGCTCTTCGCGTACTCCGGGCGGTCGTACTCCTTGGGCGTCCACACCCAGACGCTGCCCTCGAAGCCGGACTTGGCGCCCTTCACCCGGGCCTTGGATATGCGGGTGCCGTCGTCCAGCTTCACCGTCTGCTTGAAGTCGGTGAAAGGACCGGTGGGGAGGGATATGTCCGGGTCCGCGCTCGGCGCGGAGGCCGGCTTTCCGTCGCTGTCGCTGCCGGTCGCCTGGGCCTTGTCCTCGCCCTTGTCCGCCCCGGCCGAGGGCTTCCCGTAGCTGACGGACTCCCCGTTCCCGTCGAACCAGTCCGTCTTCCAGTGGATCAACCCGGCACCGGCGCCGGCGAGCAGGGCCACCGCCACCGCGGAGCCGATCCACACCTTCTTGCGGGATCGCCTGGGCTGCTGCGGGTGCGAATGCGGCTGCGGGTACTCGTGCACGAACTTGCTCCGAACGGGGCGGCTGCCCTCGGGCGGGCAGAACGGGTGGGTCCTCCTCTTTGGATGCGCTGATCGACTCCGAGGTTGCACATAAGTGCAGTAAATGTCGTTTAGGTTTCAAATGAGTGCGTCCGCAGCCCATGCTTGGGGGACCGCGGGCAGGGCGAGGCGCGATCCCAGGCGGCAGCGCATCTCTTCGGCGGCCTGGCGGACCTCTTCGGAGCGGGTCTCTTCCTCGAGGGCGCCAAGCAGCATCACGACCGCTCGCGCTTCGTCCCCGGTGAGCAGCTTCAGGCGGGTGTCGGTGGCGGCGTCCACGAGCACGCCAAGGAAGTCTTCTTCGTCCATCTCCATGCCGGAACAACGCGGTACCACACCGCCGGTCACCCCCGGAACCCACTGGGCCGAGAACGTGACGGTGGTCCGGTCAGGTTGAGTAGGGGTGAAGCGCGACGCTCTCCGATCCGACGCCGATCTCCACCCAGGACCCGTCGATACCGCTGGGAATCGGTGACGCCAGGTCGAACAGCACGGACCACTGGCCCATCCGGAGACAGGCGGCGCCGTCGTCGGTCAGGTGGAGGCGGCCACTCATGGTCACCCGTTCGCCTTCCTGCCGGAGTTCCGGCTCGGTGGCAGCGGCTGGTTGGGCGTTGTGGCCCCAGTGGATGTCCTCGCCGACGGTCCATTCGATGAGGTGCCGGCCATCGGCTTCACGCGGATCACCGCGCCAGAGCACCACGGCGGCCCCGATGGGGGTGTGAACCCGAACTGTCATGTGCTGCTGTGGGGTCTGCGGCAGGCTCTGTGTGCGGACGAACATCGCCTCATCATCCATGACGCACGTCTCGGGCCACGAGTATCGATGTCAGACCCCTGGCTCCCGCGGAGTCCCCACCGGCATGGGGGGGGGGGGGGGGGGGGGGGGGGTTTGGGGGGGGGGGGGGGGAGGGGGGGGGGGGGGGGGGGGAGGGCCCGCCCCCAACTAGAACTTCCACGGGGGGGGGGAGGGGGGGGGGGAGCGTTTATCTG